>JABDGJ010000025.1:13585-13832 GCA_013286075.1 Chlamydiota bacterium | reverse complement strand
TTTGACGAGAAAGAAATACATCCCCATAAGGCTACTTTACTTATTTTAGAACATGTAACAAAAGCTCTTCGTTTATTTGAACAAAGAGGTATTACCCATTATCAACTTTCGGGGATTGTCGCTGCTTGGAACGGATATACAAAGTAATCTTATAAGAAGAAAGAAGAAGGTGCCTATATGCTAAGACTTGAAATTTACAAAGATCCGAAGAATTTTTTATTGCTTACTCATGATCAGATTGAAGAGC
>JABDGJ010000025.1:3951-13575 GCA_013286075.1 Chlamydiota bacterium | reverse complement strand
TCTTGAAGAAACGGTATAATTTTGATTCTTATCCGAAGGCAAAAGAATTTGTGGATGCTGTGGTTCAGTTTGCAGAAACTGTGAACCATCACCCCGAGATGCTTTTTGGTTATAAATTTGTAGAAATTTCTATTTGGACTCACAATGCGGGTGGATTAAGTAAAGTAGATTTTTCCTACGCTCATGATCTTGACGATCTTTCTACTGCATGAAAATTGGCTGCCTTCTTCATATCGATCCAGAACCTCCTGCCTCTATAAGTCAATGGGCAGAAAGTAGGGGCTATGAGTTGCTTTCTTCTAACTTTATCTTAGAACAACCAAAGCATCCATTAGATGAATTAGACCTTATTATAGTTCTTGGAGGCCCTTTTTTTACATCAGACCCAAAGATCGCTTTACAACTTGCAGAAGAAAAGAAATATCTTAAAGAAGCTATTTTATTAGATAAACCAGTCATTGGGATCTGTTTTGGTATGCAGCTTTTAGGAGAGATTCTAGGTGCTACTACAGTTGAAAGTCCTGTTAAAGAAATTGGGTTAAGCCCTATATGGTTGAATAATAATGCCAAGTTGGATCCCATTGTCAGTTTATTACCAAATTCCTTTGAGGTATTTCATTTTCACAGCCAAATGTCAGAGCTCTCCAAAGACTCTGTTGTTTTGGCAGAAAGTGCAGGATGTCCTGTACAAATTGTACGTTTTGCGAAAGTAGTCTATGGATTTCAATGCCATCTAGAAGCCGATTTTGAATTAATAAAATCTATGACAATAGACTTTCCTGAAAAAGCTGCTCTATTAGAAAACGTATCCACTTTTGATTTTTCCACCACCCATCAACTGCTCTACCTCTTTTTAGATTCTCTTATAAAACAGATGTCCAGCAGATGATTTTATAACGTCCATTTTCCCTACTAAAAGGAATATTTTTCAAGACGGATTAGCTCTTTTACATTTATTTTGAAAAAGGATATACAAATTAGAAATCTGTTTCTCTGATACCTCAAGAAGAAGCATAAAAAACAGAATAGGAGATGAATATGCATTCCATTCGATCTGGTTTTTCCCCTTACCTAGAACAAACAGTTATCCCGCTTGCAAAGCAACTTCCAAAAAATACTCGGCCTCTTTTTTCCATACCTCCCTGCACATACCTTCATCGGCAATTCTCAACCCACCTTGTTCGATCTGCAGCAAAAGAGCAAATTTTCGCAAAAAAAATTCAAGAAATCGAAAAAAGGAAGTTTTGCGAAACTGGACTATGCGACTTAGGAACCGCATACCTCTTTAAGAAATGGGGAGATTACAATAGAGACCATGACGATGGACCATTTTCTGAATTCTTTACTTTATATCTCTATCTATCATCCGCAGGCTTCACAATCATTGGTGTTCTCAATTTAGGTCGCTATCTTAAAAGCAAAGCTGAATAGGAGAACTGCATCGATTAGCACGATTAATTAAAGGAACATCTACATTTATCGGAGAATTGAAGCATATATTGAAATTTAAAAAAAATTTATATACATAAACGGGAGTCCTTACAAACAAATCAAAGGGATCCTTTATGAAGGTTAAATTTTTTTTAATGCTCCTCCTAGTTGTCTTTTCGAATAGCTGGGCTCAATCATCATCAGATGAATGTGGATCACAACAAGATTGGCATTATCTGCAAAAAGCCAATAAAGAATTTATTCACAAACCAAAATATACCAAGCAAAGAAAGAAAACTGCAAATGGACAAAACCCCGCCTTTGTGGTCCTCTCTTGTGCAGATTCAAGAACTCCTCCAGAACTTATTTTCAATCAAGGATTGGGTAGAATTTTTTGCCCCCGCGTGGCAGGAAATACAGCTGGTGACCAAGTAATTGATAGTATTGCATTTGCAGTTCATACATGGGATGTAACCACAGTTGTTGTCATGGGTCATGAAAATTGCGGTGCTGTGATAGGTGCGCTTGATCGTTTAAGAGAAAATGGGGGTGTAATAGATCCGGAAAATGGCATTTTTCATGCCGTTCTTATTCCTATTGAAAGAGCGATTATTGCTGCGGGAATCGATATTTATGGTCCGAATGCGCTTGAAGAATCTATTATAGCAAATGTTGTGTATACGGCTAACCAATTGATAAATAACTCGATTATTATTTCAAATGCTCTACAAAGTGGTCAAATTATTATTGTTGGATCGGTGTATAGCCTGAGAACAGGAAAAGCTAAAGAAATTTTTATCATTAATAACTGTACCTAAGATTAACTGCGCAGATATTTTCTGCGCAGGTTATTCCCCTTTCAATTGTAAATTACTTTTTTACCTTGATCTTATCTTAACATTTTGTTATAAGTTATTATAAATAAATAACATATGGTATGATAATGTATCAAAAGCCTTCACATACTCTACGCAAATTTCTTGTCATGGAAGAATTATTTTACACGTCCGTGCCAGAAAAAATAGACGGTAAAATCTCAAAAAAAGAAACAAATAATTTTGATATTAAAGAAAAATTAAAAAACTTATTATATAAATATGTTTTTTTGGGCTTATCCTCTCTTTTTGTCGTATTGGGATTTCTTGTCTTTTTTAAAACCCCTAATTTCATGAGTGGTCTGTATTTTAACAATCATGCCTTCGTGCTGAAAGATGGGATTACAATGATTTGTCTTTTTTTTGGAATAGGCTCTTTTGTTTCTGGGCATTCCATTCGGTCAGAAAAAAAAGATAGACAAACTATAGCGGATTAATTTTAAAATTAATCCACTATAGGAATTCAACTAAGCAGGCTGAGATAGCTTCTTGCGACGCACTGCTTTTCCTTTTTTCTTTGTTTTTCGAGCATGTTGCTTGTGGGATGAATGCGAAGGTTTTATTTTGTGAATCGATTTTTGCACTGATTTAGAAAAATCATTGATTAGAGCCGATCCAGATTTTGGGGCAAATAGTAACGCCGCTACAAACCCAATCACCCCTCCTGCTATTCCTACAAGAATATGATTTTTGTTCATTCCCTTTCCTCCTCATCGATAGATTTATCGTCTAGATTGCAGTTTATTCCAAACCCGATAGCCTAAGGATGCCCAATCGAGAATTTTTTTTGCCCGGTCATCTCGCAAGACTTTTTTTGCCTTATCTGCCCAAAGCTGACTCGTATCACCACCTTCTTCTGTGTACTCATCAATCAGTTCTTTAGCAAAATCAAGCCATCCATCTGCCTTCGATTGTGCTTGCTTTGCAAATGATTTTCCTTTTTTGTAATACCGCTCTGCTGCATCGCTCACTTCTTCATAACGATCGGAAATGTCTTTTCGAAGTCGTTCTCCCGATGTAGGCGCTAAGAAAAAACCTGCTGTGGCTCCGATTGCACTTCCCACAAGTCCGCCGATAAATACATTCTTTGTAGAGCACTCTTCTGGGCATTCTTCTTTGTTTTTCAACCAGCTTGAGAGGCAATTGACCAGACTATGTGCCTTATTCCCGCTCGTTGAACCCCAGTCGCATACTTTACATTTTCCTTCTTTAATAACGGATTTTCCATTCCGAACTAAATCACAAGCCTTTTCTGAAACGTTTGAGTAATAGTCACAAATATCTCGACAAATTTTCTTGCCGGACTTAGGAGCAAGCAATAAAGCTGCAACTCCTCCGAGGACACTTCCTAGTGCCGCACCTATAATAAATCCTTGCGAATGATTTTCATGAGCCATCACTTCTCTCCTTTCTTATTGTTTGCCATAAGTGGATACCGACCTGAATCAATGTAATTATGTCTGTAGCGATATATGCTCTTTGTGGATGACCTATTTCTTCCTTTTCTTCCACGTCATGGACTTTTTTTTTAAGGGTCTCGGTTTTTTCTTCTAATAAATCCCCTACATTGGAAACGGCATTAAATGTCGAGTGCAGGGTATCCATCTTTTTCTTTAGATCAAAACTCAGTTGGTTTGTATGCTCCGCAATCTTTTCTGCTTGAAGTGCAATTGTGTCTATGCTTTTGCGATTATCGGCAATAGTCTTATAAATAGCTAAAGACGTCGAGCGCAATGCCTTAATTAGAAGGACTGCGTATACCACGAAAATGACGAATGCAAGCGCAATGATTGCCACGCTAATCTCAATCACCATGCTGATCTCCTAGAAGGTCGTTCTACTTATAAGAAAACCCAAAAATTAGTGTTTAACAAGTATACCGTCAGTTTCATACTATTAGACATTCATGTCAAGCACGAAGAGCAAATAAATCAAGGAGTTAAGAAATTGAGTTCAGGGAAACGACTCCTTTCTGTGAGAGGAAATACTCTTTAGTGTCTCGAATAACTTGGCCAGACAAACCGGCAATTCCAATAAGATTAGTAATGAGCATGCATGAAATCGAAATGTCTGCTAACTGCCAAATCAAATCGACGTGAAGAATACTACCCAAAGGAATGAGGAAAATGTACACATATTTGAAATAGTGACTTGGAAAACTCCCATATAAAAATCGAATTGCTTTCTCGGCACAGCAAGCCCAAGCTAAAATCGTGGTAAAAGCAAATAAAATTAAGGCAATAACAACGACATATGCTCCAAATGAATGGCCTAAACCTTGTTGAAAAGCCTGTGTAACCATATTCGTGCTTTGGAGATCTGCTTGTTGCCAAACACCTGTCACCAAAAGGACAAGACCAGTTGTAGTACAAACAAGCATCACTAAAAAGGGGGCTACTAAGGTCACAACCCCATCAATGACCGGATTGGAAGTGCGAGCGCTTGATTGAAGAATAGGAACAATTCCCGTACCCGCATCTGTAGCAAAAAGCCCTCTTTCAAACCCCACAGTAATCGCCTTGGAAACAGTGAATCCTGCTATTCCTCCCATAGTAGAATAGGGATGTAGTGCAGCATCAAACATTAGATGAAGAGAAGGAATAATTTTATCTGCATGCATTGCCAAAATGACTATGGCAGTCCCAAGGTACAAAACAGCCTTTATCGGTACAATAAAAGAAGCAAGCTGTGCCACTCGTTGCATGCCGCCAATCAATACTAAAGCAACAAAAACCGCAATGACAATGCCACAAATAAAAGGAGGAAAGCCCAGCTTTTGCAAAGGCAAAATAACAGAATTCACTTGTGCGAAATTTCCTACAGCGAGAGCTCCTAGTACCGTAAAAAAGGCAAATAATCGAGCGATTTTTTTATAGCGCAATCCATATTGAATATAGTACATGGGGCCGCCCACATATTCCCCTTCTTCATTTTTTATTCGATATTTCACGCCCAGTATACAACTTGCATATTGAATAGAGGCTCCGAGAAAAGCCATGATCCACATCCACACAAGAGCCCCAGGTCCGCCTGTAGATAAAGCTACTGCCATTCCAGAAATATTTCCCGTCCCAAAATTTCCAGCTAAAACCGATGCCATTGCTTGGTAGTGGCTAATATTGCCTTGGCTTTTTGCTTCTTTTTTTAATAGCCAACAAAAACTCATCTTTAGCTTGGATATCTGCACACAACGAAGAGTAATGGTCAAATACATACCCAATAGAAGAATCAGTGGAAAAATAACACAAAATGTAAACGCTTCATTACATTGGGCCAGTAAATTTTTTATATAAAAAATCATTGTATTATTCCCTATTTCTTATAGATTGTGTAGGGATGCTATATTAATTTGCCTAAAAGAACCAGTTTTTTATTATTAAGAAACTAGTGCAAATGTAGATTTTTTTTGTTTATGATATTCGGTATACATTTTAGGAAGTTCAAAAATTAACCTTTGAAAGGCATGATTCATTTCCTCATCTTCACAACAAATCAAATGTACGCCAAGCTCTCGGAACAATCGTTCGTCTTCTTCTGATTTTGCTCTGGCGATAATCATGATATTGGGGTGTAGTTGTTGTGCATAACGAATAATGTGTATACTTGTTGCCATATCTGGGATTGTAATCACAAGAATAGATGCAGAGTTCACATGCGTTAACATATTCGGAAAGGAAGCCTCTCCAAAAATTGCCTCTCGATCTTCTTTGAGTAAACGGGTGATTTTTTCCATATTGTCGTCAATGATTACTGTCCGATATCCGCGTCTTTCCAACATCCTCACTATTTTTTCCCCAATAATTCCAAACCCAATGACGACAGCCGTAAGCTCTTCCGATTTTCTCACTCTGACTAGCGACTGAGGAGAATCATATCTAGGAAGACGGGACCGAACTCGAAGCATGAGCTTAAATAAAGAGGGGTTAATGGCAATTGAAATGAAAGCGCAAGCAATAACAATATCAAAACTTTCATCTGGAAATAGATGATATTTTGCAGCTTCTTCAGCCAAAATAAAAGAAAATTCCCCAATTTGCGCCAATGCAATAGCAATAGAAATAGCAATAGAAGCGGGGTACCCTAATACAATCCCAATGAAAAAAGCAACAAGAGGCTTAATGACTAAAATAATGCCTAAGATTGATAAGAACATCCAAAAATGTTCCACAATCACCTGAGGATTAAATAACATCCCAACTGTGAGAAAAAAAATCACAACAAACGAATCTTTTAATGGGGAAGCATAGGCGGAAGCTTGATGGCTTACATCTGTTTGACCAATGATCATTCCGGCAATAAATGCTCCTAAGGCAATAGAAGTTCCAAAAACCAATGCGGAAGAGGTTGCAATAAAGAAAATGAGCGCCAAAACCGTCAAAATAAATAGCTCTGGAGAACGTGTCTTGGCTATTTTTAATAACATAAAGGAAGCAATTTTTCTTCCTAATGTGAACATAAACAAAGTAAGTGCTGATAATTTGAAAAAAACGAAAAACAAAGCTACAAAAATTTCCTGAAAAGAGATAGGCTGCCCCAATAAAAATGCGACAATAGTAGGAAGTAAAATAAGAACAACCACAGTCAGAATATCTTCCACAATGAGCCATCCTATTGCTATATGACCCTCTTTTGTGTGTATGAGGTTTCGGTCTGATAAGACCCGTATCAATACGACTGTGCTAGCAACACCAATAGCCAATCCCAATATAATTCCAGTCGCCCATTCTCCCCCAAATAAATGGTATATGATAGCGGATAAAACTGTCGCGACAAAGGTTTGTCCAAAAGCACCTGGGACGGCAATATTTTTTACATTGACCAAATCTTGCCATTTAAAGTGTAAGCCGACCCCAAACATCATGAGCATGACACCTACTTCAGCCAATTGTTCTGACAATTTCAAGTCTGCTATATATCCTGGTGAATAAGGACCGATGAGAAAACCGGCAAATAAATATCCTAAGATAGGGGACAGAGTCAGAGCTTGTGCCACATAGCCCAAAAAACTCGCTAGACTAAAGCCTAGGGTAAGAATAATGACAAGTTGTAAATGAAAATCTTCAGGAAACATGGCTCTCACAACTTAAATATTATTGTTTATGCCATGTGTTTGAAATTAAGTCTATACAGAAAAACAATGATTTTATTAAAAAAAAATTTATTATCCCTAAGTTTAGAAAGGATAATTGAAATTTCAATAGTTATTTATTACAAACAAACTTGAATGCAGGGATTCTCATTGCGCAGATATTGCAAGCCCTACGGGGCTGCAACATTTTTGCGCAGTGTAAGAAGTTATTCATTCGTTAGGATATGGTCTCTTTTCTTTAGGGCGTTCAGCATACGAGCCGCTTTTTCTCCCGATTCTACAGCTCCTTCCATGGTAGCATAGAATATAAGTGCAGTGTGTTCTCCGGCAAAAAAAATGCGGTTATTGATCGGGCGAAATACTTTTCGCACTGTTTCGCCTTCTATTTCAATCATTTCATTAAAAAACTCGAGCTGATCAACTCCAAAATTTGAATAACTTCCCTTTGAAAAGGGATCTTGGACCCAGCTCACTCCAACAGGTTGGTTATAAGAAACGTTGAGCTCATCTTTTTTGGGTGTTGGTGTTATTCCTTTTGGAAACTGAATTGTTGGATAAGCCTTATAAATAGAAGGAAGATTGGCTTGCAGTACCTGCACAAGACTTTCGGTAGAAAAGTCATCAAAAATTCCTCTTTCACCCCCATAGTACCATGTCATTACACTCTTATCAGCATTGAACCAAGTGCACGTTATATCTGTAAAAATACTTTTAGGCATATTTTTAGTATCAATTTGGACAGGTAATAGGAGTTTGGCATTGGTCCCATATTGCAATTCATGAATGGCTTTCAGTTGGTCAAAAGGAATGATATTTTCCCCAATATATACATCACGCAAAGTAGAACAAGGCAACGTCAATATAAGATAATCAGCTTCTACGATAGCACCGGAGTCAAAATGCAATTCAATGGAACCGTTTTTACTTAACGCAATTTTTTCCAATACCTGTCCATAATGAATAGGGGTAGAAATTGCGTTAACTAAAGATTCAATAAGACAACTATTTCCCCCTTCGATCGTTTTAGTTATTTTAATGGGATTTTCATCTCTTGCAGATAGCTGACTATTTTCATACATTCGTTGGTAAATATCCCAAAAAGCAAATTGAAAATAATACGAAGAAAGTTGAAAGGTGGATGATCCTTCCCAACCACTAAACGCAAGCTCCAAATAATGACGCAAGCGTCGGTCAGTGATGAGATGATCGAGAAGCTCACCTAAGCTTTGGACACGCGATGATTCCCTTTCAATGAACTCATAAGTAACTTCATTGGGCGGAGGTGCATTTTCAAAAATCTCAGAAAATGGAATCACGGTCTGATTAAAAACAACTGCTGTGTTCCATTTAATAGGTGTTTCTGTAATAGAAAGACCCATCTCTTTTATCAAGGCACAAAGGTTCTCTGCTTCTCCCCCATCAGAAATATTTTTTCCCCCTAACTCTTCATGAGAATCGCCAAAATAAGCTGTGAGAATCCGTCCCCCTGGACGTTTACGCGCTTCGTAAATATGAACCGCGTAACCATACGTTTGTAAACGATAAGCAGTTGTCAAACCAGAAAGCCCTGCTCCTATGATCACAATTCTAGGAGCAAATGACTCAGCTTGTACTGTATTTGCGAAAATCTGAAAAAAAGCTAAGAAAACAAACAATCGTAGATATTTCACAAAGACTTGATCCAATAAATGAGAGTATGATCAGAGACGTTCGGTTCCCCTACATTTTTCCATTTCATTCCTGTTATGGCAAGATGTGGGTATTTCTGATAACCAACCTGTATCCAAAATGTCGACAAAGAGCTGTAATAGGGAGGTTTTTTTTCTTGAATTTGGTTTTCGTCAATGTGTGCTAGACATATGTTAGAATACTTTGCATCCTTTTTTACCAACTGCTCAATTTGCAATAACATCCCTTTTCCAATTTTTTTCTTTCGATAGTTTGGAAGAAGAGCGATTTCCCCCAAATAGAAATATTCTCCCACATCCAAATCGGCATCAATAAAAGGTTGTTGAAAGGCGGGAGAATAATCTTTTAGAGGAACTCCAATGGCATATCCAATTAGATCATTGCCATCATATCCCAAGCATAATTTAACTTCAGATGAATGACAAAATTTTGAGAGATAGAACTCTTCGTCATCTTCGACATCATAGAGATAAGGATATTCTTTGTAGACAATGTTCGATATCTTTGCCAATTCAGCGGCAAATGGGACCGTTTCTTTTC
>JABDGJ010000025.1:0-3941 GCA_013286075.1 Chlamydiota bacterium | reverse complement strand
TTTTATCTCTTGGGAAAAAAGGGGGAAAACGAAAAAAACTGACAGAAAAAACATTTTTGCTACGATCGATTTCATGAGCTATTCCTATTTTTGTGAAAACTTTTTTTAATGACGACTTCGCCTATTACAAAAAAATAGTTCATTATAATCTACCATAGAAATATGTCAAGGTGTGCACCTTACCGAACCTCAAACGCTAAGAGAGTCTAATCAAACATAGTAAAGATTTATGTTTTTACAGGATTATGCAAAATGGGCAACAATTTACCATCCCCCATCGTAAAAAAAGACAAGAAAACGAACTCTATCGGAGCGGTAAAAAAAATAAAATGTTATGGAAAATTAAATGCCTTGTGGCCTACATTCAGCGAACTGCAATTTATTCATTAAATGAATTTTACAAAAAACAAAAAGGCAAAAAATTGTAAGGAGTTCACATGAACGGTGTAAGCACAGCTCTCATTCCGTATACCAAACCAATGACGCCAAGGGAATTTGTAGACATCGAGGGAAAACGGTGGTTGTCAAAAAATCTTTTGGGATCAATTCCGATCTGTTTAAAGTTTACCGCGATCGATTCTCCTCTTTCTAGCCCTTGGACTGATGAATCTATATCGTTAGTAAGGACATACCGGCATGGCCTTGACATACTAAAAGGTTATTCTTTTTATTCAGTGGGTGAGGAAAACAATTCACCAACTATTAGAATCCTGCTTCTTAATCGTACGTCACAGTCCATTCCATTAAGTCAGGAAAACATTCAATAATTACCCTCCCCCATCGTAAAAAAAAGACAAAAATTGTAAGGCGTTCACATGTACAGTGTAAGCACAGCTCTCATTCCGTATACCAAACCAATGACCCCAACGGAGTTTGTAGAAATCGAGGGAGAACGGTGGTTATCATACATTGCTTTGAGATCAATTCAACATCCAATGCAAAATTTAATAAAAATAAATTTAAACAGTGTACTAGTTTCCCTTCCCCAATCTCAATCCACCGGCACATCTCTAGATTTTTTAAAACGTATGCCAACTATTTGAATCCTGTTTTCTGATTGTACTCGTGCTTCACCCGTTACAAAACAGCACTTTGCACCAATGGTTAATGGAGATGAAATTGCAGAAGTATTGCAATCGGAGGCGGGTTTTACGATTGCAACAGATAAAAAACCTATAGTAGCCACTTATGGATGTACTACTTGTATTGCTGTTGGTGGATATGATGCTACGAATAAAATAGCATTCGTTGTACATTTTGCCGTTTCTAAAGAAGTCATTGCATGCGGCGAAATGATTTTTCAACATATTTCTAAACTAGCAAAGAAAAAATTCGAAAAACCCATTCAGATCCATCTTCGCGGCGGCATTTTTGGAAAAGCAAATTCAGAAAGAACACTCGAAGCCATAAAACAATGGATGATTTTGCGAAAAGATATTCCAATGGAAATAGTTTCACAGGATATTTTAGATGACGATATTTTAGATGATGATATGTGCTTTAGAGAAAAAAGCCTTTCTATAGACTCTAGAAATGGTACTGTATCAGAATACCATCCAAAGAGAAATCCAAAACATAGAGAAATAACTACCTTAGATATATTGTTTGCTGTATCGAGTATGATTGAACCAAATATTAGGTTAGCGTATATCTCCTCTAACAACCTATCCTAAGTTTAGAAGAATAAGGTAAGGATGTAGGGCGCAAGTCAGGTTTAAACATATGCTCGAAGGAGCTCATAATTGCATCGAATTTAGCATCGGAAAAGAACGAAGCAACTTAGAACTTGAATAACTTGCTATTTCTTAGCGACCACGCATTCACCGTAGAACGTTCGTATAGCCGCAAAGCCCATAACCGGATTGGTTTTAGCGATGGTTGAACGTACGTTAAGACCGTTCTTGCCAAAGTCTCCAACAACAATTTCATAACCACCAAGACTCTCTTGACAGTGTGTATAAGAGGTGCGTGGCTGATTGCTAAATAGATGCTTCCTACATCGAAAATATTCTGCGAAGACACAAGTTGCCACTTCTCCAATTCTCGGAATTCGATAAGGAACCTGAGATTTTATAGCAAGATCAGCAACAAGTTTTTGTTGTTCAGCTTTGGTTTTATTTGTGCTGTTATCGATCATTTTAGATGTCATAAGCAACCAACCAAATTCATCAATACTTTTATCTCCTAGTTCACGAATAATTCTTTCCCAAATGTACCCATAACCATGGGCCGTTTCTGGGAAGAATTTTTTTGCAATCTCTCCAAGTTTTCTAATAGTAAGTCCTTTTGGCATTCTTACTAGTATATGAGTTGCTTTAATTCCTCCATTGGGAAAAGCTTTATACGAACGTCTGAGCTCTTCTACAATATTTTCTGGCAGGGACAGCATTTCTTTGGTAAAATCTACGTCTTTTACGATTTCTTCATCCAATTTAGCCCAATTCATGCTACTAAAAGCAATTTCTCGGTATATTGCTGACTTCCAAAGAATGGGCGGATTTACAGATATCCTCCACGTCTTACTTACTTGACTACTCACTACAAGTTCGTTGAGAGTTAAGCAAGAAAAAATGTAGTCAACAACAATACCAAGAGGAATCCTACAAGGATCTTCTTTAGATAGAATCAGCTCTTTTTTTCCTTGGCTATGCCTAATATCACGAAATGGATAGGAACTGTTAAACGTTAAGAGTTGGAATGTAGTGGTGTAATGATGTAGCGGCAACCGGACTTGAACCGATGACCTGCGGATTATGATTCCGTTGCTCTACCAACTGAGCTATGCCGCCAATTAAATCCTCGATTCTCAGTTTCTGAGTACTTTGAGATAAAATAGCGGGGGAAGGATTCGAACCTCCGACCTTTGGGTTATGAGCCCAACGAGCTAACCCCTGCTCCACCCCGCGTCAATTGTCAGATCAGGCACTCATCTAGTGAATGAAAAATCGAGGATAACAAAAAGAAGACATTTAAGACAATGAATATTCTTCAAAATCTAAAAACAAGGCCTACGGATCTAGTTAGAAGGTTTTTGCAAAAGTGCTTCTAGTGTTTTTTTTGTCGCTCCTTTCAGATCATTCACCAGATCTAATCCTCTTTGCCCCATTTCTTTTGCGGAATTTTGATCAGATATCCACTCTTTTAGAATCGCATACAATTCATCTGGCTGCGCCTGAAGTCCTGCTCGGTATTTCTTGACTAGATCGACAAGTTCTAATTGAGAGTGCATATAAGGGCCAAAAAGAAGCGGTTTTCCATACCCACATGGTTCTATGATGTTGTGGCCTCCTACTGGATCTGTAAAACTGCCACCTACAATCGCAAAATCAGAAAGTTGATAGCACATGCGCAATAGACCCATTGTATTCATCAAAATGACTTGTTCGTTACCTATCCGTTTTTGGATATCTGAAAAATTAATCCATCGCATTTTTTCTTTGGTGAGAACTTTTCCCATGGTGATAAACTCTTCTGGGCGACGGGGAACAAGAATGACTTTGAGTGTTGGATAATGAACCCACAATTGGTTAAGAATCGGAAAGAGAATTTTTTCTTCCGAAACGTGAATCGATCCAAGGGTTAACACTTGTTGCTGTGGCTCTATTCCAATTTTTCTTTTCCATTCCATTGTCTCCTCGGGTGTCAACCGAGGATATTCTTCATCGAACTTCAAGTTTCCTGTGATGACCATTTTATTTTCTGCCATCCCTGCTTGCTTAAAACGGTCAAAATAAGTCTCATTTTGTACACAGCAGACATCGAATAGGTTGAATATTTTTTTAGAAAAAAAAGAGAAAAATCGGAATCGATGCATCGAACGAAGAGATAATTTAGCGTTGACTACTATCAACTTACATTTTTTCTTCTTTGCAACATCCAAAAAATTAAACCAAAAATCGGACTCAGAAAGAATGAGGAATCGCGGTGCAGTTTTTGTAATT
>JABDGJ010000024.1 GCA_013286075.1 Chlamydiota bacterium | reverse complement strand
GCAGCAATTTGGAACAGTCATGCGCTATTATGCGATTCTCTTACATCACCCTAAACTTGATATAGAAGTGATTCGGATATTTAATAACCAAGGAAATGTAACGGAAACAGCAAAAAAAATTATTCATCTAGGTCTCGAAAACAAGACGATAGCTCAGATGCACCAAGAGAGTGGGCTACACAAAGATAAGATAATTAACGGAATATATTTTTATCTGAATCCAGCGGAGGAAGAAGGACTTTATAAGAAAATAAAACAACTTCCTATTTCTGAACAATTTATTTTTCGTTTTCCCTATGTAACATCAGAGCTAGATACGGCACTTTTGGCGACAACAGGGGGGGGCATGCCCTTACAGTTCTATACAGAAAACGGAAAGATGCACCATCTATTTGCTACCATAGGTATTATGCAATCTTTATTCCAAGTCATGTATCCTACAACTTTCACTAGAATAAATCCAGTTTTGGGAGATTCTACCCTGGAAGACATACGCAAGAACGGTTTGTTACACACGCGAGACAATTTTGTTTCTTTTCCAGACCTTCCCGCTCCAGAAAAAGCAGACAATCGAGTAACTGGGACAGAATATTCATTCACTCGACATGATGATTACCATGGTTGGACAACAAGTGCCATTCCAGATGAACAACAAAAGAAGTCTATTCAAATATCGGATATGGTTCAAAAATATATCTCTAACTATCCAAAAGCTGAAAAGCTCGTGGCAGGCCTGATTGATATGGATTATCCTCTGTCTAGAAAAGAATGGCGAAATCCTGATCTAACAGCTAATCAGGTCCTCACAAACGAAATAACTACCTTATTATCTAAAGAGACATTTCCGGGTTTATCACAAATTAAACGAGAAATTGCTAAGTCTGGTATACTCGATGAGTCGCTAATTAAAAAACACTCTACTTTTTGGCTAAATTAAAACTTCCAAATAAAAAAAATGCAAGTCTATTTGCACATTGATTTTTAATCCCCATTTTCCTATGCTTTTGTGCTAAAGTATACCCAAGTGATCTCAAAATTTGGGTATAAATTCAAAACTATATACTGGAGTATCGACCATGGCAAGAAAACGTGAAAAAATAAAAATGAAAAGTTCTAAAAGTCATCATCATTATTATACTACAAAAAACAAGACGACAACCCCCGACCGCTTGACTTTAATGAAATATGATCCGACACTTCGAGAGAGAGTAGAGTTCAAAGAAACAAAATAACCTTCGAGAAAGAATGTTTGAGCTTTCTATCGCTTGTAAGTACCTTTCTCCTCGTAGGCGACAGCTCTCTGTCTCAATCATTAGTCTTATTTCCGTTATCGTCATCGCTCTTGTGGTATGGTTAATCGTTGTTTTTTTTTCGGTCACAAATGGTCTTGAAAAAAATTGGATTCAAAAACTCATCGCTTTGACGGCGCCGGTTCGAATCACCCCGACCGAAGCTTATTACCATTCTTATTATTATCTCATCGATTCCATCAGCGACTCTTCTGGATATTCCAAAAAATCAATCCGTGAAAAAAAAGAAAGCGTTGTTACTAATCCTTATGATCCCACAATAGATGAAGAAGTACCACCTTCTTGGCCTTCCCCTGATCTAAATGCCCAAGGGGAACTAAAAGATATCGTGCGATTAGCCTATGAGGCAGTGGAAGAACAGTCTGTCATTGCCCCTATAGAACCGCAAGATTTTGAGCTAACCTCTACATACATTCGTCTTCATCTGCTTCGACCTGCAGATACCCTACAAAACTCTTCTTTCAACCAAGTTTCACAATCTCTTCTTGCTTATCCTGTCTATATGAGTGCTTTAGAGAAAAACAATCAAAGCCTCGCACAAACTTTCTTACCAATCAATGGAACTGATCTTGCCAATCTTTTCCTTTTGCTTGGCATGCGACATCCTATAGAAGATGAATCTCCTTATGAAGCCCCCGTCCCAATTGATCCATCTGGTGTGCAAAAGAGAATGAATGATTTTTTTCAATTCGTTCAGGTAAACACTTTACAAACTACAACAGCCGGATGGGTGATTCCCTCTTCTCTTATTCCGTCGCAAGGCTCTTGGAAAGGGTGCGCTATTGTAAAGAATGACCAAATCACCCATTTTGTTGTGGCTCCCTCTTTCGATTCTTCCGATCTACAACAAACATTACAAGAACAAGGGTACCAGACCTTTCCCGCTACACTTCTTTTGAAAGGAGATCAATATTCTCTTCTGACGGATCAGAAACAATGGGACTTACCAAAAAAAGTCCCATTACTAATGATGGGCGGCTTTTCATTTCCGGCTCATTTGATCTCCACATCCCTCCAAGAGGCAAGAAGTCCACAAGATGTTCGATTTCAAGTCCATTTCCAATTGCAGGGAATTGATATCGAAGGAGAAATTCCGTACAAAGGGGTAGAAATCGAAAAAGCATTAGTACAAAACAAAATCGCAGAAGACAGCTCCAACATCATCCCTTTTTGGTTCCATAGCTCCACCAACCGAAATAATAAAATTTCCCATGTCTTACCAAATAATGAAAAAATGGGAGAAGGAATCATACTTCCGAGAAGTTTTCGCGATGCAGGAGCTCTCTTAGGGGATCGAGGTTCCCTCACTTACTATTCTCCTACTACAAGCACATGGCAAGAACAACACATACCGATTTATGTCGCCGGATTTTATGATCCAGGCATCATTCCAATTGGAGGAAAATTTATCTTAGCGAGTCCTGAGACAACAGCCATTATTCGGAGTTCTCATCAGCAAGAAGAACCCTCTATGCAAACAACAGGCATCAACATTCAGTTCAATCCTCTTGATAAGGCTGATCAGATAAAAAAAGGGATTATAGACTCTCTCAAAAAGAAAGGAATTCATCGTTATTGGAACGTAGAAACATACCAAGAATACGAGTTTACTAAAAATATCATACAAGAATTACAAAGCCAAAAAAATTTATTCATGCTCATTGCGATTATCATTATGGTAGTGGCTTGTTCTAATATCATTTCAATGCTGATTATCTTAGTAAATGATAAAAAAAGGGAAATTGGAATTTTGCGCTCAATGGGAGCTTCGTCAAAAAATATTGGATTGATCTTTGGAATTGCAGGAACCTTAATTGGAGTAGTAGGAAGTATGCTTGGGATTGCTGGAGCTATACTTACATTGCGACATCTCGATCTTTTATTCGCTTTGTTAAGTAGATGGCAGGGACATGAAATGTTTAACATCCAACTGTACGGACAAGTCATTCCACAAGAGCTAAGTATAGAAGCTCTTTCTTTTGTCATTATCATTACCGTATCTATTTCGCTCTTTGCAGGTCTTATTCCAGCAATAAAAGCTTCTTTATTGCGTCCCTCTCAAGTTCTTCGATCTGGAGGCTAAATGAACCCTCCTATTCTTGAAGCAAAAAACATTTCCAAGACCTTTCACTATCCTAAAAAAATCCAAATCCTCACGGGAATTTCTCTGCAAATTTTTCCTGGAGAGTCCATTGCAATTGTGGGAAGATCAGGAGAAGGGAAAAGCACGCTACTTCAAATTTTAGGAACCTTGGAAACGACTTGTAGTGGATCTATTTATGTTGATGCACAGGAAGTCACAAGTTCGAATGCCACACAAATACGAAATACAAAAATTGGATTCGTTTTCCAAGACTTTCATCTCCTAGAGGACTATACAGTACTTGAAAATGTGTTAATGAGGGCAAGAATCGCAAGGATGTCTATTGGATCTGGAAGTATGGCCCGAAAATCTGCATGTGAACTATTGGAAAAAGTAGGACTAGCCGACCGAGTAAATTACCACACAAAATTATTATCGGGAGGAGAAAAACAAAGAGTCGCTTTGGCAAGAGCGATGTGCAACGATCCTTCCGTAATTCTAGCAGATGAACCCTCTGGCAATTTAGATAGAGATACAGCACAGATTATTCATGACTTGCTTCTTCGATTCCCACAAGAAGAAGGAAAAGCTCTTTTACTTGTCACTCATGACAGAGAATTAGCAAAACGGTGCACTCGAAACTATGAATTGCGAAATGGGCAATTGCACCCTATCCAATAAATCTCTTACATACTTAATCCCATCCCCTTACCCAGCTTTCTACAAAATGCAGTGCAGAGTCCCAGAGATAGACTCTAAGCCCAGAGCATTCTTAGTTACTCACGTTACGCACTGAACTTAATCTCGATCTTGATCATGATCTTAGAGACTGTCCACAAACCATGGTTAGGATGCTTTGCTGCTAGATTTTGCTAGAAACGAACAAAAATTTTTCGCCATATTTTTTAATATGGCGAAAAATTTTTGTTCGTTTCTATCGAAACTCTAGCACACAAATCATCCAACCGAGGTTTGTGGACAGTCTCTTAATCTTGCTTTTCTTTAAATGATCAGAGTTTGATTTCTTATGTCCCAGTTCGGTCATGAAACGCTCAACGTTTACCAAGGATCCATTCGTTTCATTACATGGGTTAGCGAACTGCTGGAGACCATTTCTAAAAATCTTGCTGTCCATAATCAACTAGACCGTGTCAGTAGCTCAATCCCTGAAATGTGTGAGGAAAAAGATCAAGATTAAGCAAGATCAAGATCAAGATTAAGATCATTTTCGTAAGGTGAGTTAGTTAAAAAAAATAATCGATTTTTATTTTTTATTCAAAAATTATATGTATAATATAAATTAACATTTTAGAATAGAAGTAAAAGAAAAATACATGTATTATATAATTACATTTTATATAATAATTGTTTTATTTTGAAAACTTTCTTTTCTCATTATCTTCTTCCTGAAAAAATATATACTCCAAAAAATGATCTTTTTTGGAAGTATAGCCAGGAACATTTTTCAATTGGATGGCATACATGGCAAATCACGCATGTATTCATTGCGATTCTCGAAGCTATTCCTATAGTGGGGCAAATCCTTTCTTTTGTGGAAAGGCATTTTGCTCTTTATCGCCATGAAAAAGCCAAAACAATTCAAAAGGTATATCGTACCCATTTAGCTAAACGCCATAAAAAGGCTGCTATTGCGCTACAGACTGCATGCTTGGCATACTTAACTCGGGTTGAAGCTCAAAGAAAAATCAAGGCGTATCAAACCATCCAAAAGATATGGCGTATTCGTATAGCTAAAAGAGAATTAAGTAGGCTGCAGGTTGAAAAAGAGCTTGAGAAGCAGCAAGCGGCTGAAACCATCCAAAAGATATGTCGTACCCGTTTAGCTAAAAAAGAACTAACTCACAAACGCAATATAAAGGCTGCAATTGCACTACAAAGTGCGTGTAAAGTAGTGTTAACACAGCGGGCAGCTCAAATAACAAAGCGAGCAGCTCAAATAACAAAAAGGCGCTTGCTTACTTGCCCAAAATTATACTCCTCCTCTAAGGCCCTTTCACCTATTTTTGGGTTTTTATCTTCACAGGATTTAGTCCAAGCATCTCTTGTTTCGCACATATGGCGAGATCAAACTCGGATGGAAAATTTTTCTGCAGGCCAATGTCTTTTACGTACTCCAGGTTTAACAACACCAATCCGTTTAGATGGATTTGGAATTTTTTCAACAAACAGTATTTTTGGTTCAAGAGAACAACGAGAATTTCTATTTAAAGCAAGATTTCTTCGTTCTGAACTATGGTATAAAAATGATAAGGAACGAATAGTTAGAGATAGTTCTCACCTATACCCTTCTTCGAGAATTAACATAGAAAATGAAAGTATCTATACCAGCGGTTTTTACGCAACAACATTTAAAAGCAACAAGGGAACTATTGTTATATGGCCAAATGGTGATGCGGTGCGTCTAACGGACGATCAAATTGGTGGGGGATCAAGCAAAACCGTGTATAAAGCGTATGATCTTAGAAGTAGAATCGCTTATGCAGCCGCTTGTACTATGGACCGAGAATGTGATCCTGAAATTTATAGATTTCTCAAAGGTAAACGGGGAATTGCACAAATTTACAACGATGTGTACGGTGAATTTTATGAATATGCAAATTCGACAAAAGGTCCAAAAAGGTATTTTTTTTATGGTGAACTGTATGACACTGATTTAAGCAAAAGGCTAGGGTACTGTTCGTTAGAAGACGTACAAGTAATTGTAAAAGATCTCTTGTATGCAATTATCGCTTTAGAAGGAAATGATCCTAAGGGAGATTGGATACAGCATGGCGACATAAAAGACGCAAATATATTCTTAAAAATCGACAAAACAACAGATCGTGTGGTAGGGGCTTATTTAGGGGATTTTGGAATGGCTGCAAAATACAAAACAATAGAAGTCGATGAAGAAACGTTAAAAATGCAGAAAAAAAAGTTTGGAGCTCCACGCTACGCAAGTCGAGAAACCCAAAGGAATACATTTATGAGTTCCGTATTTCACCAAATCAAAAAGCGTTGCGAAAAAGGACTTAAGAACAAAGCTCCTCTAGCCGATCTGTGTATCGGGGATCCCACTTGTCAAAAACTCATGGAAGAATTGGAAAAGAAATATGGTTATATTTTGGAAAGAAGATATTTTCACTTGCAAGACTAAGTCATTAGACTTCTTTCAAAATTTCAAGCAAATTGAACATAAAGACACGAAGAAGTCTATAAAATACCGTTTATTATTCACATTACACATTTCTCGATCTTAATCATGATCTTTTTCCTCATACATTTCAGGGATTGAGGTACTGGCACGGTCTAGTTGATTATGGACAGCAAGATTAAGATCATTTGCGTAAGGTGGGTTTATTATTCGTGAAACACCGTCTTGTACTATGATTTGATGCGAGATTTCATCCTCACTCTTTGTGCCTTAGTGTCTTTGTGTTGCATTCTTATTGGAGAAAAATTCGCAAGCGCTGTGCTTTCTACCGCTCTGCGTTGGTCAGTTCTTCCATAAGCTTGGATATTAATTCCCCTAGCTCTTGATTTTCTGTTGTAGAAATTTTTTGCATATTCTCGTAATGATGTCCCATTGCAATGCAAAATTGCTCGAACTTTCTTTCTTCTTCAACTCCTGTAAGAGATTTTTCCTCTGCTTCCCTCTCTGAGGCTAATATTTTTTCATTTGCTAGAAAAAGTTCGCGACGAACAGCGTCAAGTACATTGCATTTTTCCTGAAACTGATTTTTGAGTTGCATATACATCGCTTCTATTTTTCGATCATTTTCAGATGGAAAAGAGCCATTTTTTTTGCTTTCATCTTGTTGCGCTTTACAGGCTAAGAGACATTGGTCTCTTTCTTGGATGATTCTCTGCTTTTCTTCTTGTATTCTCTCTATCTTTTCCGCGTGATTTTTTGCGTCTTGCTGCGCCTTTTGTAGTGTTAAGGCGTAGTCATCTCTTTCTTGGATGATTCTTTGCTTTTCTTCTTGTATTCTCTCTATCTTTTCCGCGTGATTTTTTGAGTCTTGTTGTGCCTTTTGCAGTGTTAGGACGTAGTCATCCCTTTCTTGGATGATCCTCTGCTTTTCTTCTTGTATTCTCTCTATCTTTTCCGCGTGATTTTTTGCGTCTTGTTGCGCCTTTTGCAGGGTTAAGACGTAGTCATCTCTCTCTTGGATGATTCTTTGCTTTTCTTCTTGTATTCTCTCTATCTTTTCCGCGTGATTTTTTGAGTCTTGTTGTGCCTTTTGCAGTGTTAGGACGTAGTCATCCCTTTCTTGGATGATCCTCTGCTTTTCTTCTTGTATTCTCTCTATCTTTTCCGCGTGATTTTTTGCGTCTTGTTGCGCCTTTTGCAGGGTTAAGACGTAGTCATCTCTCTCTTGGATGATTCTTTGCTTTTCTTCTTGTATTCTCTCTATCTTTTCCGCGTGATTTTTTGAGTCTTGTTGTGCCTTTTGCAGTGTTAGGACGTAGTCATCCCTTTCTTGGATGATCCTCTGCTTTTCTTCTTGTATTCTTTCTATATTCTGTGTTTTGGATAATAGGTCTTGGCGTAATAATTCCTGTTTTCCTTGCACCGCTGTTAATTCATCTCGAGCTGCTATAGAAAAGTGGTAGAAAGTTTGTTTTTCTTTCTCTTTTTTTTCGAGTTTATCTGTGGATGCGGTAAGTTCAACGAGTAAATTTTCTTTTTCTGACTTCCACTGTTTTTCAGCCTCTTTCCACTGGGCATCGACAAAAATAAAATTATCTAAACGACTTTGGGATTCTAATTTTGTTTTAGCTAGAAGACTCTCTGCTTCTTCCAACGACAAGAGAAAAATGACGAAAGAAAAGGCAATGGCTAATGAAAGACCTACGTACCAATACCGTTCGTATAGCGGCAAATCCCGATATACAATTGCCGAAGCAATGAAAAGAATGACTATAGCACTTGCTATTCCTTTGGTTTTCCACCAAATGCATAAAGGAATTCCAGCTAAAGCAGCAAATGGCAAATACCAGTGCGGGGAAAGTTTAAATAATAATACAGAGATAGAAAGTAATAGGAAAAAAGGGCCTAACAGTGACCAAAATAAGACTTGGTATTCAACTTTTTTTGTATTTTCATCCATTTTCCATTCAATCTCTAATGAAAAGTAATTTCCAATAATGAAAAGTCATCTACAAATGTAGTTCTACCTTGCCTATCCTGAATCATTTGTATAATATAATCAAGGGTAAACGAATCTATAAACGCCTTTTTTTTCAAAAGATCAATAAATTCTGGAAGGTGAAATAAAGATCCATCTTTTTGAACGATTTCGTAGACTCCATCAGAAAAAAGAAAAAGAATACTTTCTTTGTCTAACACAGTCTTGGCGTTGACATAAGGGGTCTCTGCTAACACCCCTATAACTGCGCCAGGAGGTTTTAATTGTTCTATTTGAACGGTTCCATTGCGCTTATTTAGCAATATCGCTGGAGGATGCCCCCCGGAACTATAGCAAAGTTCCCTTGTTTCTTGATTATATACTCCATACCAAATGCTGAAAAACATCTCATTGTGTTGTTCCATTGGAAAGTTTTTATTTAATGCGGTTAGAACGGAAGATGGATCGAGAAAATCAATCGGCAGCACGTTTTGCATCCGAAGAACATTTGCAATCGAAATAGATAGAAGTGCGGCACCCACTCCATGCCCACATACATCCAGTAAATACATTGAAAAATGATGTTTATCGATCCAATGATATCCGAAAATATCTCCCCCTAAGGAGGTAGAAGGGATAAATCTCCAATCCGTTGTAATTCTTTCTTGAAGAGGGGGGGGAAGAACCGAAGCAACATAATGTGCCGCTTCAGATAATTCGTGTCGAAGCTGTTGTTGACTTTCTTCCAGTTGTCTATATGCTTCATTTCTCTCTAATAATCGAATGTATCCGTTAGAATGGTAGCGTATTCGGGCAATGAGTTCGATTGAACTTGGCAGCTTAACTAAGTAGTCGTTAGCACCCAAAAAAAAAGCTTCTGCTTTCATTTGAGGATCTTCTTTTGTAGAAAGAATAATAATGGGAATTTCTTTTGTTTGTGGATGTTTCCGAAAATGAGTAAGCAAAGTAAGCCCTTCTATTCCTGGCATAATCAGGTCCTGTAAAATGACTGTAGGCTTAACCAAAAGGGCGAAATCTAAAGCTTTTGTAGAATCAGAACAAAAATGAAAATGAATATCGACTTCCCGTTCGAGCATTCGTTTGACAGCTTCTGCAATAATGGCTTGGTCATCAATCAATAAGACAGTGATCGGAATTTTCATATTCTATAAAAGAGCCTCAACTACAGCAGTAAGAAGAATTTCAGGAGTCAATGTGCTTTTTCCTAAATAGATTTTTGCTCCTGCTTGCAACCCTTTGGATCGATCCTCCTCACTCTCACTGTATGAAATCATAATGACAGGGATATGCTGGAAAAGAGAATCATTTTTTATCGCTGTAACGAAACGGATTCCATCCAATCGAGGCATATTTACATCACTGATCACTAGATCATAATGACCATATTCTTGAAGAGCATTCCAGCCATCAAGACCATTCACAGCGGTGTCTATTTCATATCCATTCTTTTCTAGGACTTCTGATACCAATTCCCTCATGCTTGAGGAATCGTCGACAACAAGAACTTTCTTTTTTTTTATATTTTTTTCTTTATGTTCTATCATTGACGTGAGTATATTTTCTGGGTTTAGAATAAAGAGAGGCAGTCCATCTTCCATAATTGCGGAAGAACTAACGTGCTCGATATTTCCAAGTCTTGGATCGATTTTTAACACAGACACTGTTTTTTCCGATATAAATCGATCGACGATCAATCCGTATTGTTTTGTCTGATCTTCTAAAAAAATTATACAAATTTTTTCATTTTTTTCTACTGGCCTTGCAAGGCCTAATAACTCCCAAGCAAATACCAAGGGAACTTCTTCTTCTCCACAATGAAATGTTATCGCTCCATTCACAGAAACTATTTTGTCGGGATCTATCATTTCTGTTCTAGATATTCCACCCAAAGGGAAAGCATAGAGTTCTTTCGAAATAGTTACTACTAAGGCATGAATGAGAGATAAAGCCACCGGCAATAATAAATGAAAGGTAGTTCCGCGACCAGGCTCAAACATAATCCGGATTTTTCCCCCTACTTCTTGGACAAAATGACGAACAACATCGAGCCCGACTCCCCTGCCAGAAATTTCCGATACCTGCATAGATGTACTCAAAGCAGGTATAAATAAAAACTCCGCGAGTTCCGAATCAGGCAATTGATATGCCATTTCGGGATCTACAATTTTTTTTTGGATGAGAATTTTTCTCAATCTATCAAGATCAACTCCTTTGCCATCATCGGATAACGTAATGGACAACATTCCTCCATGATGATCCGCTCGAAGAGTAATTGTCCCCTCCTCGGCTTTTCCTTGTTTTTTTCTTTCTTCAGGAAATTCGATACCATGATCAATTGCATTCCGCAATAAATGAGTCAGAGGAGCTTCGAGTTTTTCAATCACTTCTCGATCAACTAGAGTCGACTCGCCTTCAATTTGGAGATGTGCTTTTTTGCCTAATTGTTTAGCAAGATCGCGCACCATTCGAGGAAATGATTCAGTTCCATCTGCAAAAGGGCGGAAGCGACTTTCAACGACTTCATTGTACAAACGATCTGAAAGATGGCTATAGTGATGTGTAAACTCGCGCAACTCATATAGCCTCTGTTCAAGATTTGCCCCTATATCATACAAATCTTTCTGTATATCAGATAAATGATGTTCCGATGTTTTAGGAGAGAGAGTGCTTTTTGCGCTTATTTTTAATTGGTCAAAAGATTTGATTGTGTTTTGTATTTCTCTTTTCATTTTTTCCAAATGCTCGGTAAAAGGGTAGAGCCAACGGGATTCTACGAGAGATTCTGTTACAAGACCCATGATCTGATTCAATTTTTGTGGTGTCATACGCAAAACAGACTCAATAGCCGTAGAACCAATCACACCTTCTACCGCAAGCTCTTTTATGCTTGTATCACGAGACAAATTGCCGTTGATCTGATCGATTAGCCGTTGAAGAAAAGGGAGGTGTTGCTGAATCCAATCATTGAGATCCTGCAATGAAACACGAGCCAATTGAGACAGAAAATCGACTGCCTGAAGCAATACCTCTATCTCCCCTATTTGTATTTCTTTTTGGGTTTGCTTCTTTACCATCCAATCTTCCATAGTATGAGCTAAATGAACTATTGGATCGAGATTGACAATTTTAGACGCTCCCTTAATAGAGTGAGCAGCTCTCATTGATGATTCTAGTAGCTGTTTATCGCTTCCTTCTCTTTCTAGTTTTATTAAATTTTCGGCGAGAATTTTACATTGGGTTTCTATCTCATTGCATAATAAGTGATACATACTTGGATCAATCATACTGTTAAACTTCGACGAAGACTGGATAGAAGCAATTCTTCGTCTAATACATTCACCTCTTTTTCTTCAAAGAGGATTGTTCCTAGTAAATAATTAGAGATGGAATGAGAAGATTCAAATGAAAAAGGGTGAATCTGGTTATAGTCACAGGCAAGCGTACCTTGTATTTCTTCAGCTGCAAAAGCCCAAATTTCCCCTTTTTTTGCAATAACCACTATTCTATTGTATTGATTCCACATCAATTGTTTTATTCCTAGCAATTGATGCAAAGAGACACATAACTGAAGTTCTCCATTGATGTTCACAACCCCTCGCAAAATCGCATTGGTTTTATGAGGGATTTGAATAACAGGTTTTTGCCCTACAACTTCTTTCACGAGGGAAGTAGAACAAGAGAACCATCTTGATCCTAATCTAAAGACAAAACTGGACACATTCACAGTTCTTCTTCAGAAACTACATGGCTTTGAAAAGCAGCTTCTACTTCTTCTTCAATAAAATTTTGCGCCCCTTGGATTAGGTAAGAAGCCAGGAGAAGATCCCCTTTATAACTCATTTTTACGTTGATATTCCCATTTTTAGAGGGTTTCTCACACGAAACCAATACATAACAATATTGGTCCTCTGGTTCAATGCAAATGTCTTTTTTATCATTTTTTCTGTTCATACGCCTCGTTAGACAGGTTGTCTCAACTTATTTTACTTCGGTATATACCGAAACGAATCTTTAATCACATGATTTTTTTTACTTCTGAAAAGAATACAAAGAGCCCAATTGCAATATTCCCGTAAGCTCGTCGAGTGCTTGTCTACTTTCTTGCAACAATAAGGGGTCTGCACAATCTGCAAATGTCAATTGCTCTCGATAGTTTTTTTCTATCCAACAGACTAATTTTTCATATAATTCGGTTGTGAATAGCACAGGATGGTGAATCGCATCAAATTCTTCTGGTTGAAGGACTACGCGTAATCGCAAACAAGCTGGCCCTCCCCCATTTCTCATGCTCTGCCGAACGTCTTGATAAATCACATGCCGAATGGGATGCTCTCCTTCATGTGAAAGGAGTGTTTGCAAGAAATTTTTCACTGTAAGAGATTTTTCGCACTCTTTGGGTACAATAAGGGCCATTGTGTGATCTGGAAGCGTAATCAATTGAGAATTAAATAAATAAGTTTTAACTGCTTCTGACAATGAAATTTCTTTACTACTCACCTGTATGGCCACTAAAGAAACTTGGCACTCCTTGTACAGAAGTCTTCGCAATGCCTCAATAGTCTTTTCTGTCTCTATGAAAGCCTCTTCATGGTAAAAAAATACAGATTGATTACCCACAGAAATCACATCATTGTGAAAAACTCCTGCATCAATGGCCGCAGGATTTTGCTGTGCAAATACAATCCGGTCGGCAGAGAGCGCATGCAATCGAGAAATTGCCTGAGAAGCTTCTTTTGTTTGCCGAGGAAAAAAGCGACTTGCAATAGGGATTTTTTCTTGTGAAGATCTTCCAAAAACAAATAATTGAATTCCAGGCTGCTCAAAGCTACCGCAAAGACGGGTATGATTAGCAGCTCCTTCATCTGCATAATCGAGATGATAGGGAAGAGGGGGGTGATGAATAAAATAACGAGGATCGTGAAAAATGTGACGAAGAATTTTTCCTGTCGTTGAAGGTTCGAAAGAGCGATGAAATTTACTCAATAAATTTGCGGGTGTGAAATGAACGAGCCTATCTTCCGAATCAGCAGAAGGAGAAACAGTAGCTGAATTTGCTGCCCACATAGAAGAAGAAGAACAACACATTGCGTATAGAGAAGGGTTGTTTTGATATACTTTTTCTATCACATCGAAATCACTTCCCCCATATCCTAAACGGCGTAAGATAGGAATAAAAGGGCGCTCTTGCGGCGGTAATACTCCTTGCTTGATTCCAAGTTCGTGCAACACTTTCATTTTTGCTAAGCCTTGCAACGCCGCTTCTTTTGGATTTGATGGAAGATGTTTATTTTGCATTGATGCCATATCATCATCTGATAAGCCACCGAATGTATGGGTAGGCCCCACAATTCCATCAAAGTTTACTTCCATTGGAACATTCTCAATTCACGGCATTGAAGAGAAGAAACAGGATACGAGCAGTAGTCGGCCGCATAATACCCACTCGGTCTAAAATTCCCACTGGATTTAATGCCACCAAAAGGAGCTGCACTGCTGGCTCCAATGGTTGAATAGTTCCAATTGATGACCCCTGCTCGAATATAGCGATAAAAATAACGAAATTCCTCTTCTTGTTTACTGAGCAATCCGGCGCACAATCCAAACTGAGTTCGATTGGCTTCTTCTACAGCCTCTTCGAAGGAATTGACTCGTATTACTTGTAAAAAAGGGCCAAAAAATTCTTCGTCAGGTCGATTTTGTATAGAAGTCACGTCCATAAGTCCCGGATGAATAAATCCCAATCCTGCTTCTATCTCTCTCATTTCTACGAGACATTTTCCTCCTTGTGACTGAAGTTTTTCTTGCACTTCAAGCAAATATTTCACCTTAGCATTGGAAATCACAGGTCCCATAAATGGTTCTGGCTGCAATGTATAGGGTCCTATCCGAATTTTTTCAATCATAGAGATTAACTCTGCAATGACTTGTTCTCCAAGTTCATTATTTGGGATAATCAATCTTCTCGCACAAGTACAACGTTGCCCGCTTGTAGTATAGGCAGAATGCAAAGCAAAATGAGCTGCCG
>JABDGJ010000023.1 GCA_013286075.1 Chlamydiota bacterium | reverse complement strand
TCTGCGTAGGAGGAAGCAATATTTCTCTTTCAAGACTTCCGCATCGGGAAAAAAAAGTAATATTCTTTCCTTTTCTATTTTCGATGAGAATTGCGACCTCTGTCTGTTCATTGAAATATGATTCGGCAGGCTTGTCGTAGGCCGTGCTTAAGAATCCCATTTCTGATGTGATTCCTCCTCCATAGCTGACGGCCAATTGTCGCTTATGCAAATCAGAAATAGGAACTTCTTTTTCTACACGATATAAATAAGGATGTGTTTCATTTTGATGGTCTGACAATCGGTGTAATGCAGAAACCGCCATTACGGAATGGAGGAAAATTTCTTTTATCCAATGATTGATCTTGTCATTCGATATTTCATTTTCATGAGAGAAGAAAGAAATTGCTTTTTCGATATCTCCCCTCATAAAGGCGTTCATGGCCCGATATAATTTTCCGGTGTAAATATTAATCGCTTCCTTCTCTGGCAAAGTGAGAGGCTCATCAATCGATCCAAAATCTTCCTCGACGGGCAATCTATCTAGGCCATCTATGTGAGGAGCTTGTAATAATTGTTTTGAAGTGAGTAAAAAATGGTAGGCATTGCATTGTTCCGGTTCAAATCGGATATGATTCCAGTTGACTTTTTTGACAATATGAGAAAAGTGGTAAATTTTCTCGTCAGAAATGGCGTAAAATTGACCATGATTTTTGAAAAAATAGAAAGAATCAAGATTGTTTAATAACTTCCTTGCCACTTCCTCTAACAGCTCTTCTTCTATTGCTTTTTCGGATGAAGAGGCAAGGGGGAAAGTACATGCATTTTGTTGGTTTTCTTCAAAAAAATGGACAATGCATTCATAATTTCCGGAATGGAAGGCTTCATATAATCGCTTTGTTTCTGTTTCTCTCCTTTCTGGGTAAAAAAATTGGAACAGAGACACAGGAGCATCCATTGCCAACGGAAATAACATGACAAACAAAGTAAAAATATTTTTTCTCACAAATTCCTAACAAAAATCATCGAATAAATAGCTTAAGTATCTATTGATTTGAATTTTAAGGAAACGCTAAATTATACCCAAATGATCTCACATTATGATGTTCTTTCTCTAAACTCCTTATATGAGTTACTAAAATGCGTATCCCTTTATCTTGGCTTAAAGAATTTGTTACTATTTCTGATTCTCCCGAAAAAATTGCTCATCTCCTCACAATGGCAGGGATTGAAGTCGAACACTGGGAAACCATTGGAGAAAATGTACGAGAGATTGTAGTAGCAAAAGTCATTACTTCTGAAAAACATCCCCAAGCAGATAAACTTTCTTTAGCCTCAGTAACAGATGGAAAAAATATCTATCAGATTGTATGTGGTGCATCGAATTGTCGAGCAGGAATCAAAGTGGCTCTTGCTCGCGTCGGAACAACTGTTTCTAATGGCAAGCACTCACTCGTCATTAAAAAAGCAAAAATTCGGGGGGTAGAATCTGAAGGGATGCTGTGTTCCGCAGAAGAATTAGGGCTCCCAGAAACAAAAGGAGAAGGGATTATTGAAATCCCAGACCACATAGAAGAAGGAACCTCCCTTGCTGAATTATATGCCGATACTCTTTTTACGATTGCACTTACTCCTAATTTGAACCATTGTGGCAGTATCATAGGCATTGCTCGCGAACTTGGAGCCTTGACAAAACAACCCGTACACATTCCCCAAAAAATTCCTAATGAAGCACCTCAAAAAACAGAAAACTATCTTAGCGTAGTTATCGAAGATACAGAATCTTGCCCTCGATATACCTGCCGCATCATTCAAAATGTACAAGTCGCTGCTTCTCCTCATTGGCTCAAGTCTCGCCTAGAAAAATGTGGTCTTCGAAGCATCAATACGATCGTCGACATCACCAATTATGTCCTTCTAGAAATGGGTCATCCTCTTCATGCCTTTGATTACGATAAAGTAGCAAAACACCAAATTGTTGTTCGACAAGCGAAAAATAATGAAATTGTCACCACTTTAGATGAAAAAAAACGAATTCTCCACCCCCCCATGTTAACTATTTCTGATTCAAACCAGCCAATTGCCATTGCGGGTGTTATGGGTGCATCGAATGCAGAAATTGATGAAAATTCTAAGACAATCATTTTGGAATCGGCCTATTTTCAGCCTGTGAGCATCCGAAAAACAAGCAAGCAACTTGCCCTGCAAACAGATGCTTCAAAGAAATATGAGAGAGGAACCGATCCAAATGCTCTCCTTACCGCATTAAATCGGGCTGTTATTCTCATTCAGGAAGTAGCAGGGGGTGAGATTTTGGCCCATCCAATCGACAGCAAAGCAAAAGAATTTATTCCCCTCTCTATTTCTTGTAGACTCAGCCGTATCCATCGAATTCTTGGCATTGGATTAAGTCGTGGAGAAGTGGAAGAGATCTTTCAACGACTTGGGTTTCCTTATTTTTGGGATGGAATAGACGCATTTTCCGTTCATATTCCCACCTATCGAACCGATATCACCCAGGAAATTGATCTCATTGAAGAAGTGGCTCGTCTGTATGGCTATGATCATATTCCCCGAAAAGGAATTCCTTATCTTCCTTCTTCTTTGCCCTCTACTCCGATATTCCTTTTTGAAAATGCAGTGCGCAATCGGTTAGTTGCGGAAGGACTTCAGGAGTTCATTACATGCGATTTAATTGGTCCGAAACTTCTTGAATGGGTGCATGACTCATCAAGCAATGAAGAAATGATTCACGTATTAAACCCGACTTCTATCGAACAATCAATCCTTCGAACCACTCTTCTTCCAGGTCTACTACAAGTGGTTAAATATAATATTGATCATCAAAATCGAGATATGGGTGGTTTTGAAATCGGGCGAGTGCATTTCCGCGAAGGAGAATCATACAAAGAACAATCAGTTGTTGCCCTCATTCTCTCTGGTTCTAAACTGTCAAAGTATTGGGATCAACCCACCTCCCTCTTTGACTTTTTCGATTTGAAAGGGCTCATAGAAAATCTCCTCGCTGAATTTGGCATTGTTCCCTCTAGCTATAAAAACATGCACCTTTCTACTTTTCATTCTGGAAGGCAAGCTTCTATCTTTGTAGGTGAATTGGAAATTGGCTCCTTTGGAGAAATCCATCCTTCTATCCAACGGCGGGTAGATGTTTCACAGCGAATATTCTTTGCTGAATGTAACCTGCATGACCTTCTCCGGTTAGCTGCACCTCTTCAGAAAATACAAAGACTCACCCTTTTTCCTGCATCCGAGCGAGACTGGACTTTGACAATCAATACCTCCATTCCTTTTGATGAAATTATACATATTATCCAAAAGCAACAATCTTCTCTCTTGGAAGAACTCTCTTTAAAAAATATCTACCGAAATGACAAGATAGGAGACGAGTTCCACAATATTACTTTGCATTTTGTCTATCGGGATAGTACCAAAACGGTTGAACAAGAAGATGTAGAAAAAGAACATCTTCGGTTGACAACAGCGGTATCAGAACAATTGCACAATTTCATTAAAATCGTCTAAACTTCGCATTAAATGATCATCTAAGGGGTGTTTTATTATGAAAACCGTATCTCTCTTCTCCCTCTGCTTTCTTCTTCTCTTATCTTCTTGCAAAAAAGCTCCTCTGGGTGAAGAGGTGATCTGTAGCACAATTCACCGTTATGGTGTTCCTATAGAGCCTCGTGAATGGGAAAACCGGGGCCAAAGCGGCCAAATCGTTTCTCTCAGAAAAGATGGAGTGACAGTCACTCGTTCCTATGACAATGGAATTGTCCACGGCAATTGCAGCTATTCCTATCCTTACCGAGAAACTGTACAAAAAAAAGAAATTTATAACCGCGGAGCCTTGCAACAAGAAATTTCCTACTTTCCCACAGGACTGCCTTCCGATCAAATCATCTATGAAAGCCCAGATGTACAATTGAGAACATTTTGGTATGAAAATGGAGCGCCTCAATGCCAGGAAAAGATCGAAAAGGGGTTGTTGTGCCAAAGCGAATATTACACACCGGAACAACATATGGAATCGCAGATACAAGAGGGATTTGGCACTAAAACCTATCGAAATAGCCACGGAACATTAGAATACATCGACCAAATCGAACAAGGGCAAACGACTTTTCGTACCCATTTCCACCCAAATGGAAATCCGGCTGCTACAGTCCCTTATTGCAATGGACTCATTGAAGGAGAGCGCCGCTCTTATTTACCCGAAGGAGAACCACTGACCATTGAAATGTGGGAGAATGATCAACAACACGGCCATACAACCACATTTGAATTCGGAGAAAGACGGGCCGATATTCCTTATGTGGAAGGGAAAATTCACGGAATACAACAAGTTTACCAAGATGAAAAAAATCTTGCGCAAGAAATCACTTGGGTAAAAGGGAAAAAGCATGGCCCTTGCTATACCTACATTGGAAATAGTCGCCAAATCGACTGGTACTTCCAGGATAGAAAGGTGCCTAATAAAGCCACTTTTGATATGCTATCCAATCAATAAAAATCTGGGTTATTGCCAGTATAAACTCCTACGAGCCTAGGTCTATTCATATACTTATTGTAAATGCATTCCTGACGAAAAATCTCAAAACGGTTATCTAATTCTTCCTTATCTTTCTCATACTTTGATAAAGCCCTTGTACCAAGAACCGTTAATGCATCGTTAAATCCATCGCACCTTAACAGGTTCATATAGTTGCTATGGTTTTTATCAAGACCCTCTTTTTCTGTAAGAAAATTTTTCAGTTGATTGGCTTCCTCTTCGGTAAGAACCTGATTGTCAGTTAATGTACAATAAGGAATTCCACATATGGCAGGACGACCTTCACCTCGAATCTGCACACTAGATTGTTTCGTGCTGAGTTGTTCTAGGGGAAGTCCTGCAAAATCATTCCAAAATGCCATTTCTTCGTCATCTTTTAGTACCCGATTGATAGGGATAAAGATAACTACCGGTAAAGTAATAAGCCATGCAGCCACCCATATTGTTATTGCTGCACCAACTGGAATGATTGCAACCGAACCTAAAATACAAGCTCCGCAAAGAAGTGTGATGCCCAATGCTACGACAATTCCAAGCGCAAGCTTTCGGATGGCTTGGTCTTTGTCCATCTCTTTCCTATTGGGTGCTCTATCATTGGATATTTCTGTCGCATATGCGACAAGTGGGTTAGGAACTTGCATAGAATTACCTTATTTTTCTAAAAGATTAATTATAACTAAAGATTATTAATAATAGTTAAAGATTTTCATAATTTGAATTTAAGTAATAATTAATCAACAGTTAATTTGAAATTTATAAGGTCTTAACTCGTTTTCGTTGTAATGGATAGTATGATTTTGTATGGGGGAGACCATATGCTTAAAAAAGATCTTATCAAACAAGTTGCCAGACTAGAAACAATGAACGATCATTTGTTGACAGAACTCACCTATATCGATCGACTCATGCGGAGCATTGGTTTTTCTAATGGCATTGAAACAGTAAAATTGACAGCGCAAGAGATCTACAATACGGAAAAGAAATCAGAGAGGAAGCCCCTCATGTAGGGGTTCTTGTGTAAGAGAAACCTCTTCTTTAGCAGCAGAGATATCAGTAATTTTTTCATTGTCAATCTTCAGGAGAGCAGAAGCTCGCAAAAATGCTTTTTGCGTGGAAAGATGGGGATGTCGCTCATCAAAAATAAATAAATTCCCCTTTCCTATCAATTGCACCATTCCAGAGTCGCTTAACACATCCCAAATTTGAGGAGTAATTCCACAAGCCAACAGATAACGACCTGAACTCATTAAATAATTATGCAGTTGTTCTAATGCTAAACAGGCAGTTGCATCAATATCTCTTGCATTTTTCAATTGAAGAATAATCACTCGTGTAGTGGTATCATCTTCAGTAATCGATTTCAAGGCACTTTGAAATAAATCGGCTGCGCCAAAAAATAGTTCCCCTTCTACTTTAATAAAACGGATTTCTCGCGGTTCTTGCTGTTGATTGTGATCAATGCTATGAAGAATTCCCGATTCATCAACCACAAACTCAACTAGCTGCGGAATCGCCGCTTTTTTGAGATACAGTGTAATAGACATGGCCACGCCCATGTAAAAAGCGATATCCAAGCTAAAAAATATACATGCTAATACTGTAAGGACCAAGACAAAAGCATCCGATCGAGTCGCTTTGATGCACAAAAATAGCTGTTTAAAGTTGACAATGTTTCCAGCCGAAATAATCAGAAGAGCTGCAAATGCAGTTACGGGAATGTGTTGAATAAGAAATCCAAATGCAAAAAACATCGAATAGACAAAAAGAGAATGAAATACTCCTGCAAGCCTAGTTTTGGCCCCATTTTCAAAATTAATTGAAGTGCGGGAAGGACTTCCGCTAATTGGCATGCCTCCTATGAAGGAAGAGAAGAAATTTCCTACTCCTAAACCAAATATCTCTTGGTTCGTAGAAAGATGTTGTCCGGAACTTGCTGCCACCGATTTACTTGCAGAAGTTGCTTCCATCACACTCAGGAGTGCAATAGCAAACGCTACAGGCAACAAATTATTCATAATTCCGGGGTCAAAATAGGGCCAATTCCAGTGAGGAATAAATCCGGTTCCCTCTGTATTCCCTACCACGACAATATTTTCAGCAAGTGACCCTATCCATGCCCAATCAAGAAACTGATTATCTCCTGCAGAAAAATAGTGGTAAGAAAAAGTAGTGAAATAGCCTAAAATAGCAACTATAGCAAGCATTAAGGCACCCGCAGGAATTTTTCGATCCATTTTTTTGAACAACAACATGAGAAAAAAGCAACTCACGCCTATTACAGCGGTAGGCCAATGCATCAACTGAAAATGAGAAAGAATGTAGACACCTCTTTCATAAAGAGAAGATACGTTAAGAGGGATCTCCATTCCCAATAAAGGAAATAATTGATTAATAACCAACGCAAGAGCAACCCCTGTAATATATCCGATAATTACAGAATGGCTGACGAAATGGGTTAATCTTCCTAATTTCAAAAATGCGGCTATTATCTGTATTAATCCCACAAGCAAACCCAATTGCGTCAAAATCTGCATGACAAGAGTTTCCTTTTCTACCCCTGTTACATCCCGATAATAGGTAAAAAGAATGCCAGAAATTCCTCCTTGAATTAAGATAGCAATCGCATTGCTAGGCCCCACAATTAAATGACGAGAAGAAACAAAGAAGGACACAATAGCAGCAGAAAAAATAGACGCATAGAGTCCAGCCGACACAGGAAGTCCCGCCACTAAGGCATAGGCCAACGCCTGGGGAACAGAAAGCATTGCTATAGAAAGACCAGCCAAGAGATCAGCTCGAAAAGCAGCCCAAGAATATCTCTCGAAATCTCGTCGAAAGCATGTCAAGGAAACTTCATCTGGAGGAATGTGTGAATAAGACATAACTTACATATAAGGATAAACAGATAAAAAATAAACTTGTTAAAAAAAATTTTGCACAAACAAGGCTGATTATAAATCTTTTTGAATTAACTTTGAATAATTATTTAAATGTTGTATATTTTGTCTCTCTGTTATTTAAAAAATTAAAAAACTAAAATGATGAAACACCTCAAAAAATTGGCAATTGTAGGCAGACCTAACGTAGGGAAATCTGCCTTATTCAACCGCATTTGTAAACAAAAAATTGCGATTACTGATGAAGCTGAAGGAGTTACAAGAGATCGCCTCTATGCAGTGACAGAATTATTTGGTTTTCTTTTTGAAGTCATTGATACAGGAGGAATTAACCCTCATTCCGAAATTCCTTTTAACGAAGAAATCAAAAGACAAGCAGAAATTGCAATAGAAGAAGCAGATACAATCATCCTAGTCGTCGATGGACAAGTAGGGCTCACACACCTCGATGAACAAGTAGCCTCCATTCTTTTGCGAACGAATAAGCCTATTTGCGTAGCCGTAAATAAGATTGATAATTACGAACAAATGCCTCTCGTACACCAATTTCATCGACTTGGTATCCCCCACCTGATCCCAGTTTCTGCTACACAAGGATGGCACATTGCAGAGCTGTTAGAAGCTGCTTTCCAAAATTTCCCAAAAGAAGTTGTAGAAGAAGAAGAGGAAATAAAAGAGGAAAAAGAAGGAATCAAAGTAGCGATTGTCGGGCGCCCCAATGTAGGAAAATCTTCTCTTATTAACTATTTATTAGATGAAGAGCGGTGCATTGTAAGTCCCATTCCAGGAACGACTCGGGATAGCATTGATGTATCCTTTACTCATGAAGAGCAATTTTACACGTTAATAGACACCGCAGGAGTGCGGCGAAAACGGGCGGAACACGAAGTGGTTGACAAATTTGCAGCTATTCGAACAGATCGAGCAATTGAAAGATCTGATCTTTGTTTGCTTATGCTCGACGCGCAAGAAGGAATGTCAGCGCAAGACAAAAAAATCGCGAACCGAATCGAAGAAGCTGGAAAAGGGTGTGTCATTTTGCTTAATAAATGGGACTTGGTCAAAGGGTTCAGAATGGAACATTGCTTACAAGCAATTGAGAAAGAAGTCCCCTTCCTTACTCACTGTCCAAAATTATTTATCTCTGCAAAATTGGGAAGAAATGTGGAAAAAATCTTTCCTCATGTTCTTGAAGTATACGAAAACAGTCAAAAGAGAATCACAACACACCAACTCAATAAGTTCATCATACAAGCAGTGCAGAAAAATCACCCTCCCATGATTACAGGAAAAAGATTGCGAATCTACTACATGGCACAAGTAGATATTCGACCACCAAAATTTATTCTCTTTGTAAATCATCCACAGCTCATGGAAGAAAGCTATAAAAAGTACATCTACAACCAATTCCGAGAAGCCTATGGTTTCATTGGGGTTCCCATTTTGCTCTATCTCAAAGGAAAAAAACAAAGAGAAAAACCCAATACCTCACCAAATCTCGCGGTTCGCAAAAAACACACAGAAGAAGAAAACGTAGAAGAAGAACACACAGAAGAAGACTTTACCACCTACGAATTTGAAAACGAAGACGAAATTTGACCTAACTTTTAAAGATATTTATTTGTCCTTTTTGTCATACACATATTTATGCTCTTTTTCATCGGAGCTGCTTATGATGATTGTATAAGTTTGCTCTTCCTTTTGTGTACCTTTCAGGAGAATTTTGATGAGCCATTCTAGATTAAACAGCAGAAGCCCAAAAATAGCATGGATTCTCTGCTCATCACTCCACCGAGGAGTATTATCTTTGTGAAAATCAGCTAACCTTTCTTCGATAGGGCCAAAAGAAAATAGAGGGTTTTCATTAAAAAATAATTCCTCTAATTTTTCTCGAAATCGATCATAAGATGAAAATAGGAGTGGCAAAAGAGATTCTAATTCCTTTGCCAAAAATTTACCGTTGTGTTGCAAAGAAATGTGCAATGACTTCCGAAGAACCTTTGCATGATCTCTCACTTCTTGTAAGAAAGCATAAGAATAGCGTAGCTCTAAGAATGTTTTATAGAAAGTCACTAATTGTTTTCGGTACTTTTTATACCCTTTTCTCAACCAATTGTAGAGGCGCAACTCCCTTTTGTGATAGGTAAATAGGTCTAGAAATGAATCTCCCCGTTGCAATTGAAGCGGTATCATTCCTATGAGAAGATCATTTTGAATACTAGAAAAAAAATCTAGACGAAACTGTGCGAATACCATAAGAGTAGACAAAGACAATTCTTCCGCTACTTGATTTTGCGTATCAATCCCTAAGGCGTTTGCTAATTTTGAGCCAAATCTCTTTTCCGCTAAAACAAGTGTGGGCAAATTTCCAAAACAGACCATGGGTAGGAGATCGCCTCCAAGCGCTACTGGGAAGGGGAGCGGAGGACTCGGTGAATGCTGCATTTGATCGACCTGTTTGTTGATATGTGAAATTGTAAGTGGAAAAGTGGTATGGATCATGTGATCACTTATACCCAAACAATTTTCTATTACAAGCTCTTGCATAGAGGGCAGGAGATGTTGAATACCTGTATCGGTAATTGCAGGAAGCTCTTTGAAATGACAACATGTCAATTGCGGCAATAAAGAGAGTTGATATAAAGAATCGTTATTGATGCTGCTACAATCATAAAAAGCAATTTTTTCTAGTGGTTTTTTTTTGGCGAGTCCTCTTTCATGTTGAATAAACTCGGGCCGAATCCGAATTGTCCGAGACGAAAAAATGGATAAATGATTTAGAAGAGGCAGTTGTTCTACTAAACATTCCAATCCTTCGTCGGTTACATAAAAACAGTTTTGAAGAAGAAGACTTTGACATCTTCCCATAGTGTCAACCAATATTTCCAAATCAGCATCAGTAGTTTGTATATTTGTTTCAAAATGAGTAGTTGTAGGGAAAAGATTGACGAGAGCCTGATAGGTTCCAGGCCAAGAAAGATATTGTGCAGTTCCAGAATAGCTTTCAAATAAAACAGCCCAAGATGGGAGAGGGGCATGTTTTAGTTTTATCTGTAAAGAAGCGCCCTCCGGAAGAGTTCGTGCAAAAGTAGGGGGGAAATAGAGAAGATTTGTGTCAAAAAGCTCTATTTCCACTGCAAGTTGCCTTCCTTGAAATAATTCCTCTAATTCAAGCCTATTGATGGCTCCTGGCCTTTCTCCACGACGGAATAGAAATTTAATAGAATTCAGACGTGGGAGTTGGTTTATTCGATTAAGACCAGATAGCGAGAGATGGGGATGATATCCGAATCGAATTTCAGTCAAATGGGGATAGTTAACCACGATTTGCTGGAGATCTCGATCTTCTAGATCTTCTGCGGCGGAAAGATCGATTTTTTGGAGGTTAGATGGTAAAGAATGCAATAATGATTGAGCCTGTAATAAAGGAATAACTACAGAAGTTCTTCTCCCTCGCCTCGATAAACAACGAAACGAACACGCATAGACCTTTTCCTCTACCAGCAGGCATGCTCTTTGCATCTTCCAAGGAACAATTTGTGGAAGGGTAATAGCAAAAGGATCTCTCTGTATATTACATCGATCCATACATTTTCGAAAAAGCTTCGAAAGAGAGGGATAAATCATAGCCAGACCAATTGCTAAAGGATAATCGCGCTTATCTACCCAAGATTCTCTAGCAGCGCTTTCAACAGCAAATATTGATAAACCAAAACAGGCAGTTCGCACAGTAAGGCGACCCACAGCAAATAGGGATAAACCAAAACAGGCAGTTCGCACAGTAAGACCACTCACCTTATCCCACAATTTTTTTGACCAATTTGTCAGTGAAGTGATTGATCGTTTGCCACACCCAGAACGTTCATTCTTTTTAGAAGAAATAATCGTTGCAGTCGATACTTTTAGAAGCTTGATCGCTTCATATAGTTCTGGAATATCCCCACCTTCCTCAGTTTGTGTAATTGTGTATAATCCATCCGATCTTTCGTAAATTTTTAGATTGCCATGAGGATAGCTGTTGATATAAGAGATGCATAGTTTTCTGAGAAATTGGAGATTGAATTGAATACTTACCCGAAAGATCTCTACGAAATTATCATCGCTAATTCTTCTAAACAATTCGAGCTGAATAATTTCTAGGAATAACTCCCAATTCGTAATTCCAAAAGCAGCTCCATACTTAAGGAGATCTTCCAAAGCCGAAAGCGTGATATCGCTATCAAATGAAAATTTAGCTAAACAAGGATGAGATATCCATTTCAGAATGGCACGGATTGCTTTTGCATCAAAAATAGTTTCACGAATATCAATACTATTGTTGTCTTCTTCTGAGGTCATCCCGTAGAGAATCTCTGAAAAATAAGCAGACTGTCTTAAAAGAAATCGACTCGCATGCAATTCCGTATCGTCTTGCTGTCCATTTTTGCATCTAATGATGACCAAATCGTTTTCGTGAGCCAATAAAGAAAAAAGCAAAGGGTAATGCAATGAAAGCCACAGCAGATCACTCGCATAATCCTCGTGTAATTGGGTTTTTGGTTTAATTAGATGTGTAAAAATTTCTTTAATTACATCATTATATTCTATGATGTCGGTATCCAATTGTTTCGAAATATAGATAAGAAGAAAAAGAAATTGCTTTTTTGGAAGAATAGATAATAAAACAGAATGATCTTCCTCATCAACACGGAGTTGCTCGCTCAATCGTTCATAAAAAAATTCTGCCTGCTTCTGCACTTCTATTAATTCTTTTGATTTGCTTTGGTTATTAAGGCAGTTTTGAATCATTGCGTTGAGCCGATTCTGCGTCAATACGTCATTGATCATTCTACTTAAAGGCCCTTCTCGATCATCTTTGATTGTTCGTAACGGTAGAGAAAGATTTTCTAATCCCGCTTCTGATTGTCTTTTGAGAAGAGTGTTGATTGTCTCAGGAAAATCTAAACGGAGAATCCGAAATCCGAGTTCCAACGAAAAAAGTTTATGCCATAATTTTGTCTTGTTTTTACAAGACTGTGCCAATGCTTGATCATAGATGTGAATGATGCGCGGGTCACTTTCTATTTCCGCTTTTTTGATCAGTGATACTAATTCTTGAGGAGTGGATGGTGGTGAAATAGGGGAAATGTCAATCCTTATATCACTACTGTCTATATCCTTAGATGAACTCACTCTTCTTCTTTTTTCTCTTTTTTTCTCCCTCATATTTTCTGACTCTGGGGTTCGATTTAAAGAGAAGTCCGATGAAAATGAAGTAAGCATCACTTTTTCCTATTGCAGATTTTTATGATTAGAACTCTTGCATAACCTCTTCTCGTGCCCGCGTGCATCCCTGCCCGAACTTACCTACGAGCCATTTTAATTAACATGAACACAATACGTATAAGCAATTCCCGACCTTTGCTTTGGTATTGCTCATCTACCAACTGCAATCGTTGGCATACATCTAACATCCCTGCACATTCAGTAGCAAATCTTTTAGCCATACGGTAAAAGCGAACTTTTTCTTCTACAGCATATTCACCAGCACCTTTGAATAAGTGTTATACTCTACTAAAAATATAAATCATCAGAAAGTTAATTTTTTCGGGCAGGGGCACCGGGACGCACGCGGGCACGAGAAGAGGTTATGCAAGAGGTCTTATCAACGAATGGAGGATATTTAGCCAAAAGCGGAAAGGAGTTCAAGGAGTTCATGTCGGGAAAACGTCTTGAGCACATGTTCATCATCGAAGCCGACAATGTCTTTCAATAGTTTTTCTTTACGTGTGATCATTTCATCGATTTTTTCTTCGAATGTATTCTTTGTAACTAATTTGAATACTTGTACTCCACGCATTTGCCCCATTCGATGAACGCGACTCGTTCCTTGGTCTTCTCTGGCAGCATTCCACCACCGATCGTAATGAATGACAACAGATCCAGCGGTCAAATCAATACCAAGTCCCGCGGCTTGTAAGGATCCAACAAAGACTTCGCACTCTGGATCGTTGTTAAAAAATTGCAGTTGTTCTTTTCGGTTTCTAGTCGATCCTCGCAAGGAAGCAAATCCTATTTTTTCTTCTCGTAAATAACTTTCAATGATATCCAACATTGCCAAATATTGAGAAAAAACGACCACTTTTTGCTCGCTTTCTCTGGCTTCGCGTAAAATTTCTAGAAAAAGTTCCCATTTTCCTGATGGATAATCTTTATAGTTTTCCACTTTATTTAAATATACAGCTGGGTGATCGCAAATTTGTTTTAGGTGTGAAAGGAGAGCAAAAATATGAAGATAAGGAACTGCTGTCTCTTTATTCTGCAACCCTTCCACAAAATGGTCTCTTCTTTGCAAAAGCACTTCTTTATATAATTGTTGTTGATAAGATAACAAATCGCAATAAGCTACCTCTTCTATTTTCTCTGGCAATTCTTTAAGAACATCTTCTTTTCTTCTTCGCAAGACAAATGGCCGAATCAAACGATTCAAGGAAATTTTTCTGTCTATGCTATGTTCCTTCTCAATTGGCTTCATAAAAAAGACTCGATACTCTGATTCTGAAGGCATATAAGAGGGAAGAATAATATCAAATAGTGATTTTAATTCTCGCAAATGATTCTCAATAGGAGTTCCCGTCAAACCTACTTTCATTTGAGAATGGAGTTCAAGCAACGCATTGTAGACCCGACTCGATTGATTTTTTGCGATTTGAATCTCATCAAAAACAGCCACTTCAAATGTAATGTCTTTAAGTATTTCTTTCTCATTTCGGAGAACTCCGTATGATGTGAGCAAAATATCGTATTTTTGATAAAAATCTTCCAATGTTCTTTTTGCACCATAAAAAGGACATACTCGCAAAGCTGGGAGAAATTGTTGTAATTTCTCTTGCCAATGATAAATAACGGAAGTGGGACATACGACCAAAAAATGCTTTTGGACTCCTTCTGCATGTGCCTTATACAGATTACTTACACTCGCGAGCAATCCCATTGCTTGGTGTGTTTTTCCAAGGCCCATGTCATCGCATAACAAAGCCGATAGACCTTCTTGATACAAAAACCAGAGCCATTGTACTCCGATTTCTTGGTATGGCCTTAAATGGCTGAGCAAACCTCCAATATTTGGCAATTCTTGTGAGTGAAGCTGTATCAAATCGGCATAGATCCGATCCGTATTTGCACGTATGTCTTCTTCCTGATTTTCTTCGAGCTGAATGGGTTCAAAGGCGTTTAATCTCAT
>JABDGJ010000022.1:2386-14925 GCA_013286075.1 Chlamydiota bacterium | reverse complement strand
AATATCTCGGCTCTTACCTGGGGATCTCCAATCGTATGCGCAAATACTTCTTTCACTTTATTTATTTGACCAATCATATTTTGATCTTCAGAGACAAGTTGGAGGTTTAGAGCTTGATAGAGCCAGTAAAAAAATATCTGACCTGCTGGGGTGGAAAAAACTTGTAAATCTTCATTCTTTGAATTTTCTCCAAAGAATTGCTTTAAAAAATTTTCATCAAGCTGGCTTATGGATTTATCTAAAATTGCTTTAGGTTTTGCGATACTTAAGTTTTCTGCATTAAATAGAACTGAAGCAAGTCTTTTTTTAGCTCTGCTGAGTTTCGTCCATTTAAGGTTTGAGTAGAGCTTAGTATGGGTAAGTTAAACTTTTGCCCCTCTCTGGAAGCCTTATCGCGCAAGGCTTTATCCAAGCTTAGCAGTTCAGAAGGATTGTTTCTCAAAAAACGAAATACTTTTTTATCAGCATATTGATTAACAAAAATAACTATATCTTCCAAATCACTTTTATTAAAACCAGCTTGTTGAAGTTCTTGTTGTTTTTCAACTAAATCATTAATTAGATCAGGAGTAACAAGTTCAGAAAGAAGCGGTCCATGGGAGCGATCTTCCTCAATGGCTTTAGTTAATAAGATCTTTCTATAATTTTTTATTTCTATCTCGTTGACATCTTCTTTTTCCATGAGCTGTCTAATTTGAGAGTCATTGAGATTTTTGGAAAGAGCTTCTTTTGATACAACTAATTCAAAAACTTTTTGACGCACTGGATTGACTTCAGAGCCGTAATCACCATCAAATTCAAAAGGATCGTTGAATGAACCTAAGACATTAGAAGTATGGATAACAAGATAAAATAACAGATTCATAAGATCTCCATCTAATGGATTAAAACGAATTTTACCACAACAATTGATTTATATCAATTAATTAAACTTATTTATGAGTCTATGATTTATAATTGCATTTTTAATATAAATCATTTATAATCCCAACCTATTAAATGAGTTTCGATATGAAATGCTATAAATACATAATAACTTTTTTATCTTTTACATGTTCTGTCCTTACAGCAAGCGAGTTTACCATGAGTTCATATAATTGTGGGGGTCTTTCTGAGCACTATGATTATTTGCGTGCTGCCAGTATGCAAAAGTTAATGCAGGAAAGATATATCGCTGAGCCAGAAAACATGTCACTTAACGAAAAAATTCAAAAGCTTGCCTTAAAAATTCTATTTTCTTCAGATACTCAGGAAAAATTACTAGCACAACAAGAATGGGATCAAAAAGGATACCAAAAGCTATTTGAGCACCTAACAGCTGCTCCAACAGATACCAAGAGTCCTAATACGACTTGGAATCAGAAAGCTGATAAAATGATCACTTCTTACAAAATTCGTCCCGTTTCTATCTCTGATGAAGAAGTTAATCAAATGCTCAAGGATCATTTCAGAGACCTTTCAAGAAATGAAGATTCTGAAAATAAAAGTTCTGAAGCTTCACCGCTTTTAGAAGTGCGTGCAACGATGGCTAAGAGAATTTTTGCCCATCATCTAAAATACGATATTATTTGCCTCCAAGAAGCAGACTACCTTGATAATTCAATGTTTCCAGAGCATTATGAAGTTCTCCTTGCGGAAACTTCTCACTCAAAAAATGGCATTGCATGGAATAAAGAACGTTTTGAGTTGATTGAAACAATTGGGAATATTATGGGTAAAGCTTTTGCTGTTCAATTGCTTGATAAAGAAAGCGGCAAAACTGTTTTAGTGGCCTCAGGGCATATTTCAGGATGTAATCCGTATCGCACTGAAAAAGATCATACGACAGGAGCTGTTGACTCCGCCAAAGGAGATGCTGAACTTCAAACCGTTGTGGAATTGTTTAATAGTTACGATGCAGACCTGATGCTTATTGGAATGGACTCTAACGTGACATCTTTACATCCCCGCTTAAATATCCTTAAGGACGCTGGCTATCAAATTGATTATGAAAATCATTTGGAACCTACGTGTACAAATCCTTATCAGGTATTGAATACCCGCATTGACTGGATTGCTTTAAAATCGACTGATGCCAAGGCTGTTTCTGTTACTAATATTCCAGTTTTGAGCGTTGGCCTAAACAGTATTCAAACTAATATTAGTGACCACAAGCCTATTGCAGCTAAAATCACATATTAATCGCCCAATTTAGGTATCTGTACCTGCGGTGCATCAGCGGTGCAATGACTTGCTCATTGCACCATCAAGATTCAATAAAATCCAGTAGCTTTTTAGCCATAAATGCCTCACCATCTTATCCATAGCGGTTGGATGGTATCGGGTTTTAGGGTAGACCACCGCCCTCATAACCCGTCGGTCCCTGGTTCAAATCCAGGTTGTCCCACTCCTTTCACAAACAAACCAGAGGCCATTTCTGGCCTTTGTGTAATTGTCGTAAAATCTTCATTTTACGCAAAAATTACGCACTCGACTGGAAAAAACTACAACTTTCCAGAACAATACCCTCTGTTCTTTTTTTCTTATCCTATTCATCCAGCACTTCCTTTTATTCGTCGGTATCAAGCAAAAATCCATCAAGTTTTTCTTCAAATGCGTAAAAAGTGCGTAATTTGCAATTCCGATTGCATTTCCACACTCGTATTCAATGGGTTAAGACAGATGATAATTATCCTATTCCCATTTATTTTAAAGTTTAAAATTGAATTCAAGAAGGTTATGAAAAGTTCAGACAATATCAGATGTATTCAGAGGTACCAGAAAGATGGATATTATAAAATTAATTGGTTTAAAAAAATTAATTTTTACTGCTTAAGTATTGAGTTTGTCCCAAAGAGCTTGTTTAAACCTTGAACCTCCCTCGCGTAAACGCGAAGGATTCCTGCTTCTCAGCTCCCGGCAACCCGGGCAGCTCCACAGGCTTTAGACCGACATCCCAGCGGCCCTTAAGTTTAGCGCTGCATTATGGTCACGATGCATTCGATGGCCGCAGCTACAGCTATACTCCCTCTGTTCTAAGGGAATCTCATTTTTGTTTTTACACTTGTAACACTGTTTTGTGCTCGGAAAATACCGCCCTACCTCAAAAAGCTGTTTACCCTTTTCCTCGCACTTATACTTCAACATCTGCAAAAAACCTCTCCAGCCTGCATCGCTTATTGCACGTGCTCTATGCCTTGGCTCTCTTTCCAAAAGCTCTTTCACAGCTAAACTTTCAACCACTATCTTATCGTGGCTTTTGACAAGATCTGTCGATAGTTTATGCTGAAAGTCTCTCCTTTGGTTTTTTATCCTGGCATGTGCTGCATTCAGTGCTTGCTTGGCTTTTAAACGGTTTTTGCTCTTTTTCTGTTTCCGTGACAGGCTTCTACTTAAAAATTTAATCTTTGCTAACTTTTTTTTCAAAAAATGAGGGCTCTTGATCTCTTTGATTCCTTCCCCTGTGGCGATCGTAGCAAAATGTTCTAATCCCACATCGATCCCAATAACCTCTTTTGGGGTTTCGGAGGGTTGCTGCTCTTTTTCGATCTCGCAGGCAAAGCAAACATACCAATATTTGCCTTCCCTAATCACAGTGGTTTGTTTGATCTTCCCTTCAATTTCCCTGGATTTACGAAACCTTATCCAACCAATTTTGGGTAGCCAAACGTAATCTTTGTTTACTTTAACGCCTTGAGGATAGCGAAAGGAGTCCTGTTCTCCTTTGCATCGAAAATGCGGATAGCCTGGTGTCTCTTTATTTTTAACCCTGCGAAAAAAATGATTGAAGGCTTGGTTTAAATCATGCAAAGCCTGTTGGAGCACTTGTGAATGGATTTCTTTTAGCCAGCCGGTCTCTTCTTTATTTTTTAACAAGACGAGTTCATCATTTTGATCAAAAAGGGAAGCGCTTCGCTGTTCCTCTTTCCATAGCGTATTTCTTTGAGCCAATCCTCTATTGTAAATCCAACGAGAGGCACCCGCAAATTGGGCGCAGAGACTGGCTTTTTCACGGTTGGGGCGAAGGCGAAATTTAAATGTCTTGGTAAAAATCATTATCTGAAAATATCATTTGGTCTATAAACCCCAAGAAGCTGTTTTCGAATCATGGATTTAAAAGTGCTTTTACCCGATCCATTGGGACCGGCAAACATACGAAGTCGCGGAATTGCAGAGTCCATTAGAATTCTATTTTTTCACCCTGTTTAACTGCAGTCCAAGGTGGCAATTTTTTTCTGAATTCCCTTCTTCCATCGGGAAATACTTCGATAAGACTCCCATTTTCACTCATTAGCACGCTGCTACCAGATGCAAGAGCTGCCCAATATGCTTGCTTAAATGCAACTTCCGCAAGTTCAGGGATATGCTCTTCCAGATAATCAATTGCTTTTTCTGTTAGCTCCATAGTCCTCCCAATTGATAAACACAATTTTAAAGGTCATTGGTTACATTTTTTCCCAAAAATTCCTGATCGTGCTAATTTTGCCAGACAAGCAGCTAATCTTCATGTGATCAAGTATTTGTTACAGAATAGGTTAGCTACCACATTAAACGCCTTCGAAGATATTCTACATGTAGTAGATGGTTTGCCCATGCCGGTTTGTAAATTTGCCAGGGCATACTTTAGTCGAGTCTTTAAGGGAAAAGCTGCCTATGGTTATTGTGCTGCTAAAAAAGAACGTTACTACGGCTTTCGTGGTCATATAACAGAACGTTTTCACATTGAAAAAGTACGTGCACGTGATATATGGCACCAGTTCTCTAGGTTTTGGAGAAAATTACTGGCTCATACTGTGAGCATTAAGCTTAGTTTGATTGAGGGCAATGAGCCTCTGCAATTTGAACATCTTATTGAATATTAAAATTTTTCATGTGCAGTTTTCCGTTAGGAAAACTCGCACATCGCGTTATTTAAGAATTCACTGGAATATTCTTCAAATATAGTAGCGAGAGAAAATTGATTCTGGTTAATCTTTTATTCAGAGTTTTATATTGAATGGGACTCATAATCCGTTGTTTTACAGTTCAAGTCTGTTATGAACAGGAATTTGAGAAAATTTCCAATGTAACCATTCTAGTACATATGGATTTAAAAGTACCTTTACCCGATCCATTGAGACGAACAAACATGCGAAGATGAGAATTTCTGAATGCTTTTGTTGCCGCATAAAGACTTAGAGCATAAAAAAACAAACCTCGATTTAAACTTCCCAAACTACCTTCTAAATTTTAGACAATCTCTCAAACAGTCTATCTTTAAACCTTTTTTGGTTTTTTATAAACTATTTTCTAGTTTTTTACAGCGCAATTTCTAGCAATTTCTCATTGAAATATCCACAAAATTAGATAAAAATTCTGGTTTCAAATGAAACAAAAGGAAAAACTATGAACTTTTACAAAAAAATATTCTCAGTTTGGTTATGTATTTTGAGTTTTTGCTTATCAGCCTTTGCAGATGATATCTCTACACAGCAAGATCAATGGGACGGTGAGCAATATTTGAACAACTCCAATCTGCAATACAAATGGGCCAATTCGTATATTCAAAAATTTCAGCTAAGTGGATGGGAAAAAATTTTAGATATTGGATGTGGTGATGGGCGTATCACAGCTATAATCGCGCAATCAGTACCCAATGGTTTTGTCTTAGGAATAGATGCTTCTGAGTCAATGATACAAGTGGCTCAAGATCTAAAAAATAAGATTAATCTTAAAAACCTAGATTTTATTAAGCGAGATGCAATTCAACTTGGTTTTGAAAATGAGTTTGATTTCATCGTATCATTTAGCTGTTTCCATTGGATTCCCGATCACCTTGCTGCACTGCAAGAAGTAGAAAAAGCGTTAAAACCTGGTGGTAAAGTATTTTTATATTTTGCGCCCGACCATGGCCGTGATCGTTTCGATCATGCCATATACGCGGTCGTCACCTCACCAAAATGGGCCCCTTATTTTTCTGATTTCTCAAATCCATTTTCTCTTGTAACTCCATCACAATTTACAACTTATGCAGAAGAAGCTCATTTACTTCTTAAACGCATTGAAATCATTACAGTAGATGAGGTCTTCCCAAGCAAAGCAGCCTTTTCTGCGTGGATGACCGGATGGATGTCCCATCTAAAACAATTGCCTAAAGAGTTGCATCAGGAATTTTTAGAAGAAATAATTGATTGTTATTTAAAAAAACACCCAATCGATACCGAAAACAAATTACATTACATTGACTACTGGATGGAAGTTGAACTACTGAAGTCTGCTTAGACCTTGGTTGCTAAGGTAGCAACTTAGGTTTCAAATATAATACCCTCTTAGTCTCTAGCTAATTTTGCTTTATGCAGCTCTAACATCAGCTCTTGTAAATGATGAAATCCCGCCTCTTCAGACCATTTTTTGATGGGGATATCAAGGTCCCATTCTGAGTTTTGGATGTGCTCTTGAATCAATGTAGGCGAAAAGATATCGTCATCCGTATTCTCGAGATAATAAGGATTTTTCTTTTGCCATTTTTCATGGTGGTCTTCAGCCTTTTGCACCCAAGAGGTATAGTGATCATGTAATTTCAGCTCGTCAAGAATCGCTTTCTGCAAGCGCCAATTGGGATTTGCAGAAAGTGGTGAAGAATACAATTTTTGTGCTTGGGCACGTTCCAGCATCAGCTGATCGAACTCGGTTTCTGTAAGGTGATTCTCCTGTAACCAAGCTTCAAAGGAGTGATGAAGGGTGAGATTATACTTAAACTTGAATCTTTCTTTTTCTTCTTCGATTTCAGTTGCTTCCACCTGAATTGCGAAGATTTCAGTTAAAACGCTCACCAAAATACGGTTTAAAGCATGTCTTCTTAAGGTCGTAAAATCGGGATGATGAAGGGTAATATAATTAGCCAAATCTCTATAAGTCATCGAAGATGGATCTAATTGACTAGTATGATATTGACAGGCGCGATCTTGAGAAAAAAGCTGTTGAAAAAGCGAATTTTGGTGCACCGATACTTTGACATGAGAGGGTTTTAACTGTTCAGAAGCAATTTTCTTGAGAAGTTCTTTGGCATCTTCTTTTTTTTGATCCACATAATGGGCGGTAAAAATATGCGTAATAAGCTCTTCTTCCTCTTGCAATAAGTGGCCTGCAAGGGCAATTTCCTCAACTGTCCTTTTAGGATAGTAAAGGGATTTGGCAATCTCGATCCAATTATTACATGTGGCTTTTGAAATGAGTCCATTTTCAGCTGCTCGTATCAAAGTGCAGCGGATATTGACCATAGGCAGGGACAGATTAAGGTAGTGATGTTCTCTAGGAGCATGGATAAGAGCTACCTCATCATCGTCTGTCAATGTCCCGCTGCGATACATCTCATACACTTTGCCAACACCGATCATGCCAAAAACATCTGTTTCAGCGGCTCGCAGCGCTCCCATGCTGCTCGCACCTAAAACAATCACCTCTTTTTCTAAAGCAAATAGGATTTCCTTATGCCAGACAGGAAGTGTCTGCATGAAATAGCCATCAATGATGCCAATCACCTTAGGTTTTTTTTCTCGAACCAGCGTCAATACCTCCCCCAATTTAACAGGAGGAAGATAGTGCGCATCTAAAATTTGCTCTGCTTCTAAAATGGGTAAAGAAGGTCCCAAAAAAATATAGGTCATGTCACTTCTCCAGCGGGTCTATGCCACATACTTAAGGGAGCATCCTCTTCTGATTGCCCTTTTTTGGAGGCTGCGAACACCCTTGCCCGTTTTCCCATCGCACTTGTTGCGGTGGAATAACCCTCCATACCGGGAACCGCGACCTTGACTACGGGAAAAGGACTATTCTCGAAGGATAGGTCAAAAACGACAACATGTTCAAGACCTGCCTGCATGATTTTTTTGATCAGGAGTTGAAGATCCTCTTCGAATGTCAGAGAGGCTTCGCTTCGATAGTGCCTGGCATCAATTACAGAAGGGATTGCTTGCATGCGCTCAATGCATCTTTGTGCATCGAACTTCCGGAAAAGTTGAAAGTGGGAGAGGAAGATATCATCGCGGGCTCCAGAGATATAAACAGTCCTCCCTTGGACGGCTTCGGTGATGGCCCGAAGAATGGCTATCTCTGGATCCAAATGGGCTCCATATCCCTTTGCGACTCCCTGGTTGCGTTGCAGATTGTCGTAGACAAGTGCTTCAAAAACATAAACATTTGTATCAACGGTGCAATCAAAGAGCTCAAGGGCTATTTGGGCATGCTGCAATTGTTCAAACAGCTTCTTTATCGCTGCATAAGGAATTGTCTCAAGGATCACTTTTGGCGCGTGATAATGGGTCGCAGTGTAAGCATGGCAAGCAATTGCATCCCGTTCGATCACCTCATAAAGGCCCGCACAAATAGCTTCTAGAAAATGATTGCCAGAGGCTAAGCCATTGGAAGTCCTTTCAAAATTATTCAATTCAAAAAAGGAGCCACTTTTTGCCAAACGGTAATCTAAAGAAATTGCCAAAAGCGGAAGAGCAATTTCTTGCTGAGTAATCAAATCCCACCCCAAAACCCAGCGCAAAGGCCATTTTTCATGAATAACAGCCTGTTTTTTCATCGGCGTTTCACTAAAAGGGGGTGTCTTATACATTTGTGACATTTCTTCAAAAGAGGCAGCGATGGAGGGGAAAGGATACGTTTCACAATGATGGAGTTCATAAGCCTCCATGTAACCCGAAACGAGTGCTGCAGTGTGCGTCAATCCTTTACCTGAAGAAACAGTTAGCGTAAGCCCATTAGGGCGAATGGCGATTGTGACAGGCATTCCAATGCGGTCAAGTCCGGTAATCGTAGCATTGCGCGTCAGGCCAAATTCAAAAGGGCGCATGCAGATGCTATCCCAGGTCTCTTCTGGGGTACATATGCGGTGTGTCCCCTTGAGAAACCCTTTTTTTGCTTGGAAGGCGCGCTCTCTAAAAACTACTGGCTTAGAGACTAAAAAAGAAGCTGTTCCTATCATGCTAAAAAATATAGCTTTTTTTAGAATAAACCTTTAGAAAAAAAATATTAACTTGTTACCGTGAAGTGTGGGTTAACTCTGGAGTAGAAACTTAAAAGGAGAATAAAATGTCACAACAATCTGCGAAACAATTTATTGAAAGATGTCAAAAAGATCCAAATTTTAAAAAACAGCTCGCACAGGCGATGTCTAAAAAATCAAAAGAAGATGTTGCGGAGTTTATCAAAAAAAATGGGTATACTTTTACAGAAAAGGAGTATAAAGAAGCTGGAAAAGTAGCTTTGGGTAAAGATCTGTCCGAGAAGGAGTTAACTGAAATTGTCGCAGGCACGCAGGGCATAGTCCTTCGAGCTACAGAATAAGAGTTAGATAAACTAGAAAAGGAGCATGAAATGTCACAACAATCTGCGAAACAATTTATTGAAAGATGTCAAAAAGATCCAAACTTTAAAAAACAGCTCGCAGAGGCGATGTCTAAAAAATCAAAAGAAGATGTCGCGGAGTTTATCAAAAAAAATGGGTATTCATTTACAGAAAAGGAATATAAAGAAGCTGCAAAAGTGGCTCTTGGTAAAGATCTATCCGAAAAAGAACTCACTGAAATTGTCGCAGGTTCGCAGCAAGTTATAACAGTTTTAGCTACAGAATAAGCGTATGTCTTTAGACATAGAGTAGGAAAGATGTTAAAAGAAATTGTTGTGGAGTACTTTGCCCTGCTGATGCAGGAGGCAAAGATTTCAAAAGAGACTGTGCTCACACAGGCCGAAACAGTGGACGTTTTATATCACGAATTGAAAAAAAATTATGGATTTTCCCTTTCTTCAAAGCAAGTGAAAGCTGCCATTAATCACAAACTTGTAGCTAATTGGAATACTCCCATTTCATCGGGTGATCATATCTTGTTTATTCCTCCGCTTGTAGGTGGATAATGGATTGGAATACAAAATATTATGCAAGGCAGCTTTTACTTCCCGAGGTAGGGTTTCAAGGCCAAGAGAAACTCCTCAAAAGCAAATGTCTGGTTGTGGGCGCAGGTGGATTGGGCAGCTCTGCCCTCTATTATTTGGCATCGGCTGGCATAGGAAGGCTGGGAATTTGTGATGGGGACACAGTGGATATGTCCAATTTACATCGTCAAGTCCTTTATACAGTAGACGACGTTGGAGTTTTTAAAGCAGAAGCAGCCGCAACAAAATTACGAAGATTAAACCCTTCAATTCAAATAGAACCCTATTGTAAACGGCTTAACCAGTTCAATTGTGCGAAAATCCTAACACACTACGATCTCGTCCTTGATTGTACAGATAATTTCCACGCCAAGTTTCTTCTCAATGATGCAAGCGTTCTGTTCAATATCCCCCTCATCCGGGCAAGTATTTACCGTTTTGAAGGACAACTTAACTGTTATTTACCAAAGAGGAATGAAGCGTGCTTACGTTGTTTATGGCCTGACATTCCTCAAGATGGATGTGTGGGAAATTGTGCTGATGTGGGAGTGTTAGGCCCCTTACCGGGCTTTTTTGGAGTGTTGCAAGCCATGGAAGCCATTAAATTTTTTCTGGGCCTTCCTCTATTAGCTGCAAATGCGATGCTGATGTATGATTTAATTTCCCATACACAAAAGATAATTACGCTGAGCCAAAACTCTGACTGTCCTCTTTGTGGAAAAACCCCCACAATCACAGAGCTAAGTGGGGTTAATGCATGGGAAATTGATGCCTATTCGCCTTCCGATTTTCAATTAGTCGATATCCGCGAAAAAGAAGAACTGGAACAAGATTCCCTTGTCAGCCACACCGCCCTTCATCTTCCATTAAGTGCATTTGATGAAAAATTCCTCGATCGGCATCAATCTTATCTTTTTTTCTGCGCCCGTGGAAGAAGGTCCTATAACCTCGTTTCCCAGCTACGTGCCCAAGGCTGGAACAATATCTATTCCCTGATCGGTGGGATCAACACAATTAGAGATCAATGACAGACGAGGGAGGATTGATCTGCAAGACAAAAAACTCGCACATGGCGTTAACTATTGATTAATTGCAGAGATGCCTTATTTAGCTTCTGAATTGCTAATGGGAGATCAAGTGTTTGAATTTGTCCATCTTTGACAATCACACGACCATCAATTACAACATATTCCGCATTGGACGGCGTGCAAAATACTAAAGAAGCCACCGGGTCAATTATGCTGCTGCCGGCAAAATTAATTGTATTGATGTCGACTGAAAAAAAGTCTGCTCGCATTCCTGGTGCTAAAGAACCGACATCATCGCGACCCAGTACAGCAGCTCCTCCCACCGTAGCTGCTTCCAAAACATCACGCGCTGAAATCCATGCTTTGGGATCTTCAGGCGGACCTCCAGGGTTGGTGCTCAACAGCAAGCGCCCAAGCAGCATGGCCATCCGCACTTCCGCCAGCATATGGCTGCAGTCGTTGCTGGCGCTGCCATCTACCCCTATACCTATCCTCTTCATTCCAGCATCTCGGCATTTCTTGAATGGAAAAAATCCCGACGCCAAACGCATATTTGATGATGGGCAATGCGCAACGCCGGTACATGTCTTAGCATAAGTCTTGATTTCGGCATCATTGATATGAATGGAGTGGGCAAACCAGACATCTTCACCGAGCCAACCATACTTCTCCATGAGCTCCAGAGGTCTTAGATTATAGGTTTTGAGTGTGTACCTTTCCTCATCGAGCGACTCGCAGATGTGAGTATGCAGTTTGCAATTATGATCGCGCGCCAATTTCGCCGATTCAATCATGAGCTCTTCAGTGACTGAAAATGGTGAACAGGGAGCAAGCACGATGCGTGTCATCGAACCGCGCGTTAGATCGTGATATTTGTTGATGACTCTTTGTGAATCATTGAGTATGTCCGATTCTTTTTCTACACAATTATCCGGAGGCAATCCACCTTTTGATTGCCCGCGTGACATGCTACCACGCGATGCATGAAAGCGAACGCCCATTTCTTGTGCGACTTCAATTTCATCATCGACTTTGCATCCATTTGGGAAAACGTAACCGTGATTGAAGACTGTGGTACAGCCCGAAAGCACCAGCTCAGCAATGCCAACCTGTGTGGAAAGACGCATAGCATCTGGAGTTATTCGTGCCCATATGGGATAGAGTACCTTCAACCAATTCCAGACATTTCCATTTTGCGCTTTCGGAACTACCCGAGTTAAATGCTGGTAAAGGTGGTGATGGGTATTGACAAGTCCTGGCAAAACCAGATGTCCTTGCATGTCCAATATAAGTTCTGCCGATCGAGGCAACTTATCACTGCTATCAACCTGCTTGATTTCCCCGTCTTCAATATACATTCCGCCGTTATTGATCTCTCGGCGGTCTTTGTCCATACTGACAAGAATTGCTGCATTTTTTACGAGCATCGATTGCGGACGCTTTGTCAAACCCATCCTTTAACTACTCCTTAACTTGATAATGATCAATATAATAAAATCTTTAAAAATGTCAAATTAATAACTCACCTTACGCAAAAAGAGTGATGCAGAGGGTGAAGCGAGAGGACAATATGCAAAGAAAACGACGAAGGGCAACTTGAATAAGTTGGTCGAG
>JABDGJ010000022.1:0-2376 GCA_013286075.1 Chlamydiota bacterium | reverse complement strand
CAGATTGTCCTCGCAGCCAGCCAATGCATCGCTATTTTTGCGTAAGGTGAGTTAATAAGCGAAAAAAACCATTGATCCACTTGCAAAACTCTAGCGCCAATTTTTGATGCTGTAAAATTCTTTTATTTTTTATCTATTTCTGTTTAAAACCCAAGTTGCTACCTATCGTCGATTCATGTCGATTTAAGGCAGCCATATGCAAAATTTCTGACGAAGAGCAACTTTTTAAGTTGGTCTAGGAGGAAATTGAAGCAGATGGCTAGCATTAAATTGAGAGGAACGACGATAGGTAGCAACTTGGGTTTAAAACCCCAAAAGGAAAGAAATCTGAATAGGAAACAGATATGCCAATCGAGACAGAAAAGGCATCAATTTTAACTACTAGGGTGGAGATAAAGCCAGACAGCCTCATCGCCTTTGCCGATTGGCAATCTCAGTTTAATGCCTCTATTACGGCTTATCCCGGTTTTGTTAGCTTAGAAATTCTTTCTCCAATACTGCCTGAACAGCCCAAGTGGCTGCTTATGCAGCGATTTAATTCCTCTCAATCTCTCACTATCTGGCAGGAATCAGAGGTGCGGCATGATCTTATGGGTAAACTAGAGAAATATTTGATGAGCAAAGACACTATCGAGGAAACCGTCTCAACAAGTGCTAACATGCAAGGCGGGATAACCGAAGTCTTCATTACGCAAGTTGCCCCCGAAAATGAGAAAGCCTTTCGCGAATGGATCGCCACGATCCATTCAGCCGAAGCTAAATTTCCTGGCTTTAGGGGAGTCTATGTGCAATCACCCATTTCGGGCCGCAGCATGAATTGGATCACCCTATTGCAATTTGATACTTCCGAGCATTTAGAATGCTGGCTGAATTCATCGGAGCGGAGGAAGGTCATTTCAGAAGCCCAGGAGTTGATTTCATCTATGGAAAGTCATCAAATAGACTCGCCTTATGCGGGTTGGTTTGCTTCCATTGCCCAAAAAGGGATTTTACCGCCGGTATGGAAGCAAACCATGATTGTTTTGTTGGTTTTGTTTCCAATTGTCGTCTTAGAATTGAAATATCTAAGGTTTTTGACCGATAGACTAAATCCCTCGCTCGGGACATTTATTGGCAATGCGATCAGCGTCTTCTTAATTTCGTGGCCAATGATGCCCATTGCTCTATCATTTCTAGGATGGTGGATGGTTCCTAAGGTGGAACATAATCGAAGAGTTACCCTCATAGGGTTGTTAGTCGTAATTATGCTTTATCTGATCGAAATTACCATCTTCTGGAACTTTTTGTAACCTGAGTTTTGTAGAGCATTGGGAAGTAAGAGATGAAAGCAGTTGTATATCGTGGCCCTGGGAAACTAGCCCTTGAAGAAAAGTCTAAACCCCGCCTTGAAAAACCGACAGACTGCCTTGTGAAAATTTTGAAAACAACGATCTGCGGCACAGATCTTCATATCTGTAAAGGCGACGTCCCCACAGTTGATATAGGCCGCACACTTGGACATGAAGGAATCGGTATTATTGAAGCGATAGGAGAAGGAGTTTTAGATTTCAAAATAGGAGATAAAGTCCTTATTTCTTGCATTACCTCTTGTGGACGCTGCGCTCATTGCAAAGAGAAAATGTACTCTCATTGTTCTGATGGAGGATGGCTGCTTGGACACCGCATTGATGGAACCCAAGCTGAATATGTACGCATTCCTTACGCTGATACAAGCCTTCATCAGCTCTCTCCTCATCTAAATGAGGAAGCACTTGTCTTGTTGAGCGATATTTTCCCAACGGGCTACGAAGCAGGAGTTTTAAAGGGACAAATAAAATTGGGCGATGTTGTCGCGATTATAGGCGCAGGGCCAATAGGTCTAGCCGTTTTATTGACAGCCCAATTCTACTTTCCCAGCCAAATCATCTTGGTAGATGTAGATGATTTTCGCTTAGAGATAGCCCAAAAACTAGGAGCGACTCTAACTGTCAACGGGCTAGATGGGAAAGCTGTGCAAAAGATTTTAGAACATACTCGCCAGAAAGGGGTGGATGTTGCTGTAGAAGCAGTCGGTACCCCCGAAGCCTTTAATATATGCCAATCAATCCTCGCTCCTGGAGGGTATCTCGCGAACATTGGCGTTCATGGAAAAAGCGTTGACTTACATCTCGAAAATCTTTGGGATCGAAATATAACTCTCACGACAGCTCTAGTAGATACCTTTTCTATCCCTAATTTATTGCGTCTCGTCGAAAATGATCAATTACAGCCAGAGAAGCTGATTACTCACCATTTTGCCTTAGCAGATGCCATGCGAGCTTATGAAGTCTTTGGTCATGCCGGTGAACAAAAAGCATTGAAAGTGATATTAACTCCTTAGCCAGAGTAGACCATGAA
>JABDGJ010000021.1:13562-16371 GCA_013286075.1 Chlamydiota bacterium | reverse complement strand
TATATCTCTTATTTATCAGCACTTCGCTCTTTGCAATGCCTGAGCCTTATCGTTCGATCAATGTGCTCCCTTTTGATTCTCATGGTTGGTTTGGCAATGCTACCCATCTGGATATGTTTCTTAAAAATCGAAATATTCGCGTTGCTCTTGAAGTAGGATCTTGGCTTGGATGTTCTACTCGATATATTGCTTCTTCTCTTCCTACTGGCGGTGTGATTTATGCGATAGACACATGGGCTGGCTCACCACAGGAAGAGGTTCATATGAAAGATCCGAGGCTTCCTTTTCTATACCAACAATTCTTATCCAACGTCATTCATGCCAAACTCACCGAAAAAATTATTCCGATTCGGATGCGCTCTGTAGAAGCAGCAAAAGCTTTACAAGTAAAAGCCGATTTAATTTATTTAGACGGAGCTCATGATACTGCAAGCGTAACACAAGATATTCTTTCTTGGTATCCTCACCTCAATACAAGAGGTGTGATGTGCGGAGATGATTGGCTATGGGATACTGTCCGAGTCGCAGTCATTAACTGCGCTAACCAACTAGGAAAAACAGTCCATTCACAAGACAACTTCTGGTGGTACGAATGACACCATTAACATATCAATTAACTCCATTGACAAACACCATGGTAAGATTTAGCGTATTTGAAAAAACTGAGGCAATGGATATTTATCAGGCTTCAGAACACCTTCAGAAGATACTTGTTACCCCCGAACAAGATCAAGCTATTTTTACAGATACAGTGATTATTCGCGCGCAATTCATTGGTACTGCAACGATAACGAAAATTTCTGAAGCTCGTCCACGCCTATTTAACGAGACAGGTCTACATCAAGCTGTATGGCACAAGAAAAATCCTATCACAATAAAAAAATGGGAAGAATTACTAAAGTATTGCCTCGAAGCAAACAACACTCATTCAATTTCTAATTCTGAATGGTCGGATCACATGCGAACAATGGAATGGTCCATCCCCTCTTTTTCGGAAAAAAGTGACTTTAAAGATAAAAACAATTCTTAAAGACTGCCTTACGAATGACAACATTTGAATTAAGTCCATTAGCAGCCACAACGGTAAAATTTACCGTATGTGAAACGATTAAGGTAACGGATGTTTATCAAGCTTCAGCATATCTTCAGGATATACTTACTAAACATCAAAGCGATCTACCTTTTTTTACAGATACAACGATTGTTCGCGCGCAAGTCATTGGTAGTGCAACGATAGCAAAAATTTCTGAAAATAGTGCAAGCCTATCTAGCAAGCTATCTCTCACTCAAACTGTGTGGCACAACAAAGATCCTATCACAATAAAAAAATGGCAAGAATTACTAAAGTATTGCCTCCAAGCAGAAAACACTAATTCCATTTCTAATTCTGAATGGTGGGATCACATGCAGACACTGGGATCGTCCACTTCTTCTTTTTCGGAAAAAATTGACTTTAAAGATAAAAACAATTCTTAGAAAGATGCAACACAAAGACGCAAAGGTACGAAGACACAAAGAGTGAAGACGAGATCTCACATCAAATCATCGGTGCGTCAATACACGTTCTTACATATTTAAGATTAACAGCTATAAAATTAGGGCTTTTGGTGAATTGGCCCCCCTTGAGACTTCTTCGTGCCTTAGAGTCTTCGTGTCTTTGTGTTTAATCGCCTTTGAGGTTTTGAAAGAAGTCCAATCAAAGCGAATTTGAAAAGAAATTCTCTAATAAGCTTTTCTTTTTTTTAGGGCGTTAATCATACCAATGATACTGGCACACATCCACACACATTCAATTACAACGGAAGAGAGGTTCCAATTGAAGAACAGAGAAAACAGAATTGCCGCTGCTCCTAAAAAATTGAATAAAGAATAGCTAAAATGAAGGGGGCTCAAAGAACCAGTTTGTAAAAGAATGTACATAGTCACAATGAAAGAGACTCCTATAAGTCCAATTATATCAACTAGTATCATATACTGAACTGCTTTAACATAATTAAAGTACCATCTAAAAGGTTTTGTTTTGTCGCTATTTCTTCCAAGCTATTCCAGCAATAGGCACTACTTTCAGAAGGATTGAGCACAACTTCTCCTTCGAAAGAATAACAATGATAAAAAAGAATAAAGGTTTGTTGGATTCCATTGGGAATTTCCCAATGATTCGTGTGCACGCCTATTAATCTCGGTTGAACAATGGTGAGAGAAGTTTCTTCGTAAATTTCTCTACATAAAGCTTCTTCAGGAGTTTCACCAGGACCAATCTTACCTCCAGGAAATTCCCAACGATCATGCCAATGCACATAATGAGGAGCCACACGTCGAGTCAATAGGAATGTAGCATTTCTTTCGACTAATCCTACTGAAGCGATTACCTGTGTATGTTTTACATTTTTTAAATCAACCATTTAAGTACTCTACCGCTGACGAAATTCTATGAAATCGTTGCCAGAAAAATACCCTACACCTCCGCCGATAAATCCGGATCCTCCCATCGCAATTGCCATCGTCTTGGAAGCAGTTTCCCAACCCACATCTCCACCTTGAACTATCCCTGAAATACATAGGCTAATATAACCAAGCATAGATCCTACAACTATTCCCCCAGCCGTTCCGAGAAGAATCCTGACACAACTCTGAATTCTTTTATAGGTACAACAACGCGGTTTTGCGTTAATACGAATCAAAGAGGTGCTTTCATTAGGAGTTGATTCAATGTTCATTGAACTCATTTTTTGCACTTGCATATTACGTCCTTCGGTATACTTTGATAAAATCGTAAGACACAGAAATAGATATGAAATAAGAGTAGAGA
>JABDGJ010000021.1:0-13552 GCA_013286075.1 Chlamydiota bacterium | reverse complement strand
CAATAGGAGAAAAAGAATAGCGAAGAGATTACATTATTTTGAAACAAATACTTTTTGCCCTGAAGAAAATTCGGTTCTCGTCACTCTAAAAAAATATTTACTTTTTAAATAATATTTTACTACTGTAGGGCATCACTTGGAGGTCAATATGATTGAAGAGAAAAACAAAAAAGACAAATGTTGTGTTCGAGGCCCAATCTGCCAAGCCTACCAACTGTTACACTTTGGTTTTGCAATCGTCCCTATTCTGGCCGGTTTGGACAAATTTTTCAATATTCTCACAGAATGGACTCAATATCTTTCAGCCCCATTTACTGTTTTTGCCGATCCACAAACCACTATGTTCGTAGTAGGTGCGATAGAAATCCTTGTGGGGATTGGAGTCTGGGTAAAACCACAAATTTTTTCTTACATTGTTGCCGTGTGGCTTTTAGCCATTATCGCAAATTTGCTTATACTGGGAGGGTTCTACGATATTGCATTGAGAGACATTGGGCTTTTCTGCGGAGCCTTAGCTTTGGGACGCTTACACCAAGGCATTTGCGAAAGAAAGATCGAAACTATATCATAAAATCAGTTTAAAAGAACTTATGACTCTCCTTATAAAAAAGGAGGGTCATTATTTAAATATTGCAAAAATTGTAATTACTTTATATAATTTTAATTAAATTAGATTAAAAAGGAATTATATATGCAATATTTTATCCCAGCTATTATAAACCCGGTTATTGGAACATTTATAGCCCAGCCACAATATATCCCACCTCATTTACAAACCGACGCTCTAAAACAAGCAAGCATGGATATAACAAAAACAAAGTCTTTCTTTGAAAAAGGTTTAGTTGTAGAAAACGGTAATGGTTCTATCCCTAGCTATATTGGAGCAGTAATTCCTTGGATATCTGTAGCAGTTTCTGTTCGAACCTTAGAATACTTACGAGCGAAATGTATTACAGCTATTCCCGTTTCCCCCCGTTATGCTTTGCTAGGAATTATTCCTATTGCCTACATGGTAAACGCTTCTTTATCTCAAACAAATATGGTAAAGAGAAATCCTCGAGTATCGGTATTGGTGAGAGGGACGGCAAATTTATTGTCTGTTGCTAACATAGCAGCGAAAGCTCTCTCCCCTTTCTTATCTTTGGCAATCATTTATTCTCTCAGAACAGCAGCTCTGGCTCACCCCATTCTCTTTTGTACTTCTCTCGTCTTCACAGGAGCTGAAATATTTTTTGGTTTTCGTCAGATTAGAACCCTCTCAAGAGGTAAATATGTTCATAGCATCAACGATTAGAAATTGCTGGCTACAATATCTCAGCGGCAAGAGCGGCAAGTTCAGAGCGTTCGGTTTTATCTAAGAAAATGTGGCCATAAATGTGATGATCGACAAATTTCCCCACAGCAAACGTAAGACCGTTGGAGTCTTTGTCTAGATAGGGATTATCAATCTGTGTGGGATCGCCAGCTAGGATGACTTTTGTCCCCTCTCCGGCACGAGAAATGATTGTTTTCACTTCGTGAGGAGTCAAATTCTGCGCTTCATCGATGATAATGTACATTTTTGGAAGAGAACGTCCCCGAATGTAGGTCACGGCCTCCATTTCAATTTTCCGACTATCTAACACCCATTTCAATGTTTCATTTGATTCTCCCCCAGTCGAGGCACATAAAAAATCGAGATTGTCGTAAATAGGCTGCATCCAAGGGAATAATTTTTCTTCCTTCGTACCAGGCAGATATCCGATATCTCTTCCCAATGGCATGATGGGGCGACTCACCAAAATTCTGGAATAACTTCCTTCGTCAAATACTTTTCGCATGCCACAAGCAAGTGCAAGGAGGGTTTTCCCTGTGCCTGCCTGCCCAATCAAAGTCACTAATTTCACTTCATCTCGGAGTAACAAATCGATTGCACACCGCTGTTCTACATTGCGAGGCTTGATTCCCCAAATGTTTCCCACCTTAATTAGCATCTCTGCTTGTTTTTCGACAGGATCAAACTTGCCCACTGCCGAAGAATTTTCTGGTGAAGTCATGACGAGGTATTCATTCGGGCGACAGTTGATATTGGTTACTGGAATTTGTCCATTTTTATAAAAGAGATCGATATCGTGTTTAGGCATCTCAATGTATTGGATCCCTGTATATACATTTTCATAAGAATATTTGAGATTTTCATAATCTTCTGCTTCAATGCCTATCGCTTCCGCTTTAATTCTCGCAGCAAAATCTTTGGAGACAAACACCACTTTTTCTCCTTTTTCTGCTAAGAGGAAAGCGGCGATGATAATTCTATTGTCGTTGACACTCATGGCAAAATCATATTGCACATGGTTCTTGAATTCGGGTTGAACTCTGACTGTGGTCTCATTGTCGAGTATCACTCCAGAATGCAAATTTCCCTTTCCTATGATTTTTAACGAGTCAAGAAGACGAATCGTTTCTCTAGAATTCTTTCCAAGCTCATTTGGTAAACGCTTCATTTTGTCTAACTCTTCCAATACCGCAATGGGGATGACAACGTGATTTCGTGGAAATTGCAATAGTGCCTTAGGATCGTGTAAAAGTACGTTGGTATCGAGTACAAATGTCTTATGAGATTTCATTGTTACTCCTTGTAGGTAAGTATTGAGTACCTGAATATCCTTAGACCATATCTTGTTAGATTGCAACTATCAAATGTTTTTTATATTCAGCAGTCTCAGATGTCGACTGCTAATTTATTTGCTTATAATTGAAAAATAACGTAAAATAATGACAACGCTTGCGTAACGAATTGATTATTCATAATAATGGTGAAGATATGGGAATAAAAATTACAGATAAAATTTTAAGTATTTCTCCTTATATTTCAACGCATTGGGAACAAGTAGCCACTCTTCAGACAAACGGCAGAATATTAGTGGTTGCTTTTCACGATGGAAATAAAGTGGAAATTCCAAACTTAGATACAGATACCATTCACCTCATTTTCCATTATCATACTTTGTATTTGGAACAAGAGGAGATGGAAAACAAAATCAAAGACTCCCTTCCTTTTAAAGGGTTAGAAGAGGGATCTATTCGTCTTGCATTAGGCACTTCATTCGATGGCGTAAGCAACATGATGCAACATAATCCTGCACAAGCAAATTCTCCAGATCTTCCGCCCGAAATTCTTTCCAAGATTGGTGCTATCGCGAAGATTATTGCCCCAGCAGATGAAGCTCTTCCTTATGCTGAGCTCAACTGCAATTGTTTTTTCTGCCAAATTGCAAGAGAATTTCACTCCCCTGTAGCAATATCTGAAATAGGCGAAGAAGAAGTAAAAGAAGAAGAGCTACAATTTCAGCAATGGGCTATCAGTCAAACAGGAGACAATTTATTTTGCGTCGTCAACCGGTTGGATAATTTTGAAAAATACAATGTATTTTTGGGAGAACCCGTTGGTTGTACATGCGGTAAAGAAGGGTGTGAGCATATTTTAGCCGTGTTGAAAAGTTAAGACTTTGCGAAAATGAGATAAAATCATAGAATCTCGATTTCAGATATGAGGCACGATTTCTATGAAGTATTTATCTCCTTTTTTTCTTGCGCTGTTTTCCGCTCATTTCTTATTCGCAAACCCTTCTGAGAAAGAAGAAAAAAAGCCCCCCAAAAACACACAAGAAACTACCCCTTCTCTTCCTTCTTTCCATCCTTTTACAGGTAAAATCAGTAAAAATCGAGTCCGGCTGCGACTACAGCCTAATTTTGAATCGCCCATCTTGCGCGAATTCAACAAAAACGATCTTGTTGTCGTAGAGGGCGAAAATGAAGATTTCTTTGTCATCGAACCACCTAGCGATTTTTACGGTTATATTTTCCGCACATATGTACTAGACAATGTCATCGAAGGAAATCGAGTCAATGTTCGTTTACAACCCAATCTAGATGCTCCTGTTGTGGCACAACTAGAAACTGGATACAAAATAGACGGCGCAATTGCTCCCGAAAATCCAAAATGGCTAAAAATCAAATTGCCTAAGAAAACACATTTTTATATCGCCAAAGAATTTGTCGAAAAAGTAGGTGATGGTGGATACAAAGGACGATTCGACAAAAAAAAGAATGATGTTAATCAGTTATTACACACTACAAACGAATTAAGTCGCGCAGAAATACAAAAACCATTCGATCAAATGAAAATCGATGGTCTAAAAGCCAATTATGAGCATATCATTCACGATTTCCCCGAGTTTCCAGAAGCAAATGCATCAGCAAGAGAAGAATTAGCAGCATTACAAAATTCTTATACGACGAAAAAAGTCGACTATCTCGAAAGACAGGCGCAAGTCTCTTCTGTCACGTTTGAAACGAATAAAAAACTCGCAGCTGAATTAAAAGCACAAAAATCGATGATTTCAAATTTGGAAAGTGAAATTGAAAAAAGTCGTCAACTGGCGGCTCTAGATCAAGCAATTGTTCCCTCTAATCATTCACAGCTTCCTACTAATATGTCTGCCTGGTTTCCCGTAGAAGAAGCATTGTATAACCAGTGGATCCAAAAAAATGCGCAATCCAATCCGCAAGAATATTATAATCTGCAAAAACAAGCAGGTTTTGTTTTAAGTGGAATTGTCGATCCTTATAATCGCCCCGTAAAAAACAAACCAGGGGATTATATGCTTCTCCATCCAATCAGTAAATTACCTGTTGCCTTTTTATACAGTACCCATGTCAATTTGCAAGATTATGTAGGCAAACAAGTGCGGGTATTGGTAAGCGAAAGGGATAACCATCACTTTGCTTTTCCGGCTTATTTCGTCTTACAAGTCAATTAAAACATGGCTCTTTCTCGGCTGCATTGTGTATCCTTGATCGGCTTAGAAGCACTTCCTGTAGAAGTGGAGGTCGATGTAAAAAAAAGTGACAAATTAGTATTGGTCATCGTCGGATTGCCTGATACAGCTGTACGAGAATCGAAAGATCGAGTTCTGACAGCTATCCATAATGGGGGATTTCGGTTACCTTCCTCTTACTGCACAGTCAATCTTGCACCAGCTGATCTCAAGAAAGAGGGAGTTCTCTACGACTTGCCGATTGCAATAGGTTTAATTCGCTCATCCGGTATCGTGATGAATGAGCAGATTTCTCTCGATGAATACCTCATTGTAGGGGAATTAGCCTTAAGTGGCGAACTTCGTCCTTTGAGTGGGGCATTAGCCATTGCCATGCTTGCTAAAGAACAGGGAAAAAAAGGAATTATTCTTCCCGCTCAGAATGCAGCAGAAGCATCTTTAGTCAAAGAATTGTCAGTCTATGGATGTAAAACGATACAACAAGTCATCCATTTTTTACAAAATCCCACTTCCTTGGTAAAAACCGATCCCAAGCCATTTGATTCTCCTTCTGCTACTTCTCCCGCAGTAGATTTTCTCGAGATCAAGGGACAAACTCATATGAAAAGAGCCTTAGAAATTGCCGTTTCTGGAGGACATAACGTCGCTTTGATCGGTCCCCCAGGCTGTGGCAAAACACTCATGGCAAAAGCAGTACCAGGAATCATGCCTCCCTTGACTCTTGATGAAGCATTAGAAGTCACCCGCATTTACTCAGTTGCTGGTCTCTTGCCAGAAGGAAAAAGCTTGTTGACAGAGCGTCCTTTCCGCTCGCCTCATCATACGATTAGCTATGCCGGATTGATTGGAGGAGGAAGCCATCCAAGACCTGGCGAGGTTTCTCTTTCCCACCACGGTGTACTCTTTCTCGATGAGCTTCTCGAATTTTCACGATCAATTCTAGAAGCACTCAGACAACCATTGGAAGACAGACGAGTCACCATCAGCCGAGCGCAAGGGAGTTTTACTTTTCCCACTGATATGATGTGCATTGCAGCAATGAATCCATGCCCTTGTGGATATACTGGACATCCAACGAAAGCGTGCAAAGACAACCCATCTCAGATCGAAAGATATCGAAATAAAGTATCCGGTCCTCTATGGGATCGATTGGATATTCAAATCGACATTCCTCCTATTTCCCCTATTGAAATGAGCAATCACACCACCACAGAAAGTTCGTCCTCCATCCGACAAAAAGTCATTGCCGCACGGGAAATCCAATACCAACGATTTAAGAAATCGAAAACCAATGGGCAAATGAGCCCAGCTGAAGTAAAACGATTTTGCCATCTCAATCAAAAGACATGGACTACATTGCACCTAGCGATCGAACAAATGGGATTATCGGCTCGTGCCTGTGATCGCATCCTCAAAGTAGCCAGAACCTGCGCCGATCTTACCCAAGCCGAACAGATCGAGGAACACCACCTTCTCGAAGCAATCAACTTGCGCAATTCCACCATCCATAAATAGATTGTAATAGATCTACTTTAAATTATTGCCTCTTTTAATAAATTGCGTTAAAATGACATAAACAAATTCTTATTATTTAGATTAATCATTATGGATATAAGAGCAATCCATCCAATTCATTCATTTGACCAAAAAAAAGCTTCATGGCCAACTGAACGACCAGAAACTAGCCAGCTGCAAGGGGATGTTCCATTCGTTGAGGAAGTTTCGCGATCTACCTTTTTTGATAATCGAGAAAATCAGAGACTTGCCGCAATTGCTTATTATTTCCTTCAAAGTGATCTTAATCCCAAGAAAACCTCAACCGAAGATTTCCAGTTTCGCTTTTCAACCACAATAGAACCAGAAGACAAAGCTCTCCTTAAACAAGAATTCGATAAATTATCCCAAAGGTTTATAAAAATTGATGACAGAAGAGTTGGTATCGCTATTTCTGATACACACAAAATAATATATCCCAAACTAACATCACTGCAAATCAATATGCTCATAAAGAGCGTCAATGAAGTGATACATAAAACCCCCACAGTACCGCCCAATACTTCCCCTAAGACACCTACGCCTGAAACTCCTTCAACTAACAAAAAAATCGGTGGAATTGTAGCAAAAATATTCCTAGTACTGGGTATACTTGCTCTCCATTTGATTAAGGGATTGATCTTCTCTTTTCCTGTCGCCCTTTTCTCTGCATGCATATGGGGTACATTATCATCTTCTCATAAAGACTCTTATTCAGAAAACAACTGGACAGAAAAACGGAAAGCCGCGGAAAGGGATTGCGCGTTTGCTAAGATTCGATTCGCTTTAATATCTCTATCTTTGCCCCGCAGTAATAAACCAAGGTAAAAATTGGGTCTCCGCCCCACATCCTTAAAGTAGCTAGAATTTGGTCGATTCGACCATAAAATAATAATAAATATTTTAAAATATAAAAAAAACAATTGCGAATTAATGTATTGACTATTTAAAAATAATTTGCTAGAATGTTATTAAGATTAGTTTTTTAAAAGGAAATAATAATGCAAGTTTCTCTAAAATATACTTCCCCGGATTTTTTTGAAAACCAGCTTAATAACGAGTTTAGCGCAATCGCTTATCATTTTATCCAAAAATTTTATAGCGGCCCCCCGCCTGCTACAGACAATTACCAACAAAAATACGACTTTCCCCTCTTACTCAAAACACCACTAAGCGATGAACAACTCAAAGAAAAATTTGAAAACTTGTCCAAACGATTCAAAGTATTGAATAATAATAGGATTGGTATTGATGATACTGATGGTGCAAAAGTAGAATACTCGGATGAGATAAGCACAAACATCAACATTCTTATAACACAAGTCAGAATACTTCTACCTAATGATCCTTCAAAAGAAGGAAAAATTCATAGCATTGCGAAAAAAATATTCTTCGTGTTAGGCGCGTTGGGTACAGTTGCTCTTCATTTTATTGGAAGATGGGAACTTTCAATTCCAGCGACGTTTATCCTTATACAAATATGGCGGTTATCTCTTTATCCAAAAGAATCTGCTAACCCAAAAGAAAAAGAGACTCCTGCAGCTGTTGCTTTCCTTGCTTTAACAAAACTATATCCACAAGATTGGCTGTGGAAGGCTCCTGAACAACCTCGTTTTTTTGGTTATGTATAACCATAAAAGGTTGCAGCGGGAGGAATTCTAATTGTATAAGAACTTACTATTAATTAATGTATTGACCATTTAAAAATAAACTGCTAAATTTTATATTAATTTAGTTTTTTAAAAGGAAATAATAATGGAAGCCTCTAGCCAATATAGCGGCTTAAGTCTAACTCAAAGACCACAATTTTTCGAAAACCCGGAAAATAACGAGTTTGGCGCAATTGCTTATTATTTTATTAAAAAATTTTATAACTGGCCCCCGAGTTCTGCAGGAGATTCTCAACAACAATACCAATTTCCCCTCTTAGAAGGAACCAGAAGCCAAAGCGATGAACAACTCAAAGAAAAATTTGAAAAATTATCTAAAAGATTCACAAGAGTGGATGATGATAGGATTGGTATTGATGGTACAAACGTAGTATATACGAAAAAGATAAGCAGAAACATTGACATTCTCATAGAAAGAGTCGGAAAAATTCTACCTAAGAATCCTTTAAAAGAAGAAAAAATTGATACAATTGCGAAAAGAATATTCTTAGTATTGGCCACGTTGGGTACAGTTGCTCTTCATTTTATTGGAGGATGGGAATTCTCAATCCCAGTGACGTGTATCCTCCTTATACCAGGATGGCAGGCATTTCTTTATCCTGAACTAGACAAAAAGACTCACGCTGCTTATGCTTTCTTCGCTTTAAAAGCACTATATCCAAAAGATTGGAAGAAGCGGATTGCGGAAGAATTTTAATATTCCTATGCCTATTCTACGCGAGAAGAATTAACAATAGTTCGCAGTTTGGTTTGGAGAGGCTCGAGAGGTTCGATTTCTTCTTGAGCACTCGCTCCTAAGTCTTTGAATTTCCTTGTTGCGATCAATACACGGTTTTCAAATGAACCAACGGTTTTATTGAAGGCATGCACCGTCCGTTCGAGCCCTTTTCGAATTTCATTAAAGTGTCCCACCAAAATGTGTACCCGCTCATAGAGGAGCTTTCCTAATTCGCTAATTTGTTGGGCATTTTCTGCGATCGATTCTTGTCGCCATCCATAGGCAACGGCTTTGAGAAGCGCGATGAGGGTAGTGGGTGTTGATAGAATGACTTTTTGGTTTACCCCCCACTCAATGAGTTCTGGATCTTGTTCGAGAGCGGCACTAAAAAAAGTTTCTCCTGGAAGAAAAAGGACGACAAATTCAGGAGTAAGTTGAAATTGATCCCAGTAGGTTTTACCCGCTAATTGGGTAATATGGGTCCGCACTTGGCGAGCGTGTTCTTTGAGTTTTGCCACTCGAACTGTCTCATCCGATACGTCTAACGCCTCTAAATAGGCTTGCAGCGGGACTTTGGCATCGACGATCACTTGCTTGTTATTTGGCAATTTAATGATGACATCGGGTCGCAATCGCCGCTCTTCTATATTGATCGATTCTTGTTGGATAAAATCGCAATACTCGACCATGCCAGCCATTTCAACAACTCTTCGGAGTTGTATTTCTCCCCAACGTCCTCTCACCTGTGGCATCCGTAATGCCTTCACTAAATTGGCCGTTTCCAGGTGGAGTTGCGATTGCGATTTTGCAAGGGAATTGACTTGCTCTGTCAAACTAGAATAGGCCATGAGCCGAGATTTTTCGAGTTCTCCCATTTTTTGATCAACTGTTTGTAAACAAGATTGGATTGGTTGGATCAAATGATGAATCGCTTCTTGTCGCGAGTGGAGATCTTGTTTGGCCCGATCTTGCAATTGATCGAATCGAGTTGTGGCAAGTTCTAAAAACGTCTGGATATGATGAGTAAGAGCTTCTGTTGATAGCGATTTAAATGTGGCACTCAGTCGATCGTGCGATTGTTGTATTCCGTCTATTTTTTCTTTTTCATATTCTCTTTGCTTCACAATTTCTTGCTCTTTTTGAGCGATTTGCATGAGAAGTTGGCTTTGTTCGATTCTTAACTCCGTATTTTTCTCTTGCAATGCCTCCCTTGCTAGTTGGTTATTTTTTAATTTCCACCCTAGAAATAGAAGCAACAGAAAGAGCAGAATACTGACACACCAAGGAAGCAATACCACTAATTCATGCATAAAAATGTCTAAGAGGGTGTTTTGTAATTATAATTAGACATCTTGCATAACGTCTTTTCGGGCACGCACGCGGGCACGAAAAGACGTTATGCAAGATATCTATACAAAACACCCTCTTAAAATTTAGGAAAAATTCATTTAAAGAGCAATGGATTTTAACAGAGTTTTTCTTTACACTCCCTCTTAATTTCTTTGCATGAGCGTGTAAGGTTTGCATATATATGCATGGGAGACTAAAATAATTGGAATACAATACTTATTGGTCTTAGATGTCTGAATACCAAGTCATTGCCCGCAAATTTAGACCTCAATGTTTCAAGGATGTGGTGGGTCAAGATGCTGTTGTGACCACAATAAAAAATGCTTTGCGATTGGGCCGTGTTGCGCAAGGCTATATTTTTTCTGGGCCTCGAGGAACAGGAAAAACAACACTCGCTCGCCTTCTTGCCAAAGCAGTAAACTGCCACCAACTTTCCATAGAAGGAGAACCGTGCAATCAATGTTCTTCTTGTCGAGAAATTACTTCTTCTACCTCATTGGAAGTAATCGAAATTGATGGCGCTTCCCATCGAGGCATTGACGATATTAGACAAATTACGGAAACGGTTGGCTATGCAACGGCAGGAGGTTTGTCTAAGATCTACATTATCGATGAAGTTCACATGCTGACGAAAGAAGCCTTTAACGCTCTTTTGAAAACATTAGAAGAACCCCCTCCTAAAGTGAAATTTTTCTTTGCTACTACTGAACCTCATAAAGTTCCTGCCACGATCCTCTCTCGTTGCCAACGGTTGCATTTGCATCGAATTTCTATTTCTCAAATCATTGCCAAATTGCGGCTCATTGCCAAGCAGCTAGAAGTGATGATTGAAGAAGAGGCTCTATTGCTTTTGGCCGAACGGGCGGAAGGGGGATTGCGAGATGCAGAATCGTTATTCGATCAAATTCTTTCGTTTGAAAACACTCCCATTACAGCAGAAGGAGTACGGGGCGCTCTTGGATTAACGCCAAGAGAAATATTTTTTGCAATCGATCAAGCGGGGGAAGAGGGGAATTTTATCAAAGCGTTTGAAATCAGCGACTATCTTTTTTCTACAGGAAAAGAATTAACTACCTTTCTCGAAGGTCTTACAGAACACATTCGGTATATTCTCCTCTTAAAATCAAATGCTTCTTCTCACCTAGCTTCTCTTTCTGAAAAAGATAGGCTCAACTATTCTCAATCCGCTTCCTTCTATTCCCAAGAACAATGCATTGATTTGCTCGAATATTTGACTTTAGCACAACAACAATTTCGAACTACCTATACGAAAATTGCTCTTGAGGCAATTTTGCTTCATGTGATGCAAAGTCATTTTCGTTTATCCATGGAGCAGCTCGTCCGCCGTCTCTCCGAACTTGAAAAAGTCATTCGGCAAGAAGAGACAAATCTTTCCCCCTCTCCACCACAAATAAAACAACCGCGCATTCCTCCCATTCCTGCACAACAACAAAAGTCTTTCTCTCGAACAGAAGACCCTACACCCACAGCTTCTGATCTCGGCAAGAAAGAGATTTCCAAAAAAGAAACTATTATTGTGCAACAGAAACCCCAAATCGTGGAACAAAAACCCCAAGTCCAAGAGATTTCACGACCACCACATGAATGCGATACTCTTTTTCATTTTGCCGCCGTAGAATTAGAAGGGCGTCTCCAAAAAATCAATCATCGAAAAGAATAAATTATCGAAAGGAATAAATCATGGGCACAGGTTTTTCAAAAAAGAAGAAAGAAGCAAAACTCATGCAACAACAATTCAGTCAAATGCAAGAACAGATGAGCCTCATAGAAGGAAAAGGTTCTGCAGCCAATGGACTTGTGACAATCACTCTGACAGGAGAAGGAGACATGAAAGCCATTACAATTAAACCAGAATGTGTCGATCCGGAAGATGTCGGAGGCTTAGAATTGTTGATCAAAACAGCCCATGCTGAGGCGCAAAAACACCTCAAGGAACAAACCCCATCCATGCCAAAATGGTAGAAAATTACTAATGGGGAGTGGGATGGGCTGCATTGTAAAATAGGTCTTCGGGAACATTGTCATAGTAATGACCTACGAGAAGATCGAGGATGTCTTGTGCTGTGGAAAGCATTAAGGCTTTTTCTGCCAGATGCACAGCCTCTACAATACTCGTCTTTCTAATGGCATTTCTGATGAGGGGGAGGTGAGGGGGAGCTACCGAAAGCCAGCGAATACCAAGCCCAAGTAATAAGGCAGTAAACCGGGGATCAGAAGCCATTTCCCCACATACTGAAACCGGAATCTGCGCTTTGTTTGATTCGCTTGCAATGATTTTGATTAATCGAATCACGCTAGGATCCGTTGGTTCATAAAAATCGGTTAGCGTATGTTTTGCTCGATCAACCACAAGTGAGTACTGAACCAAATCATTTGTCCCAATCGAAAGAAAATCACACTCTTTAGCAAAATGATCGGCGATTAATGCTGCCGAAGGAACTTCGATCATACATCCAATTTGGACAGGGTGAAATAATTCTAATTCCTGGCGCACTTCGTGTACCATTCGCTTCGCTTCACGAAGCTCTGCAAGGGTAGCAATAAGAGGAAATAGAATGCTGACATTGCCATGTACACTGGCTCGAAGAATAGCCCGAAGCTGTGATTTGAATAATTCCCGTTCTTGTAAAAAATATCTCGTCGATCGCCTCCCCGAAAATGATTTTTTCTCTCCATTGAGAGAAGTATGAAAAGGAATTTTATCATCTCCAAAATCAAAAGTTCGGATAATCACCGGCAATTCTTTCATTTTTTCAATGATCCCAAGATAAATCTTATATTGTTGCTCTTCTGAGGGAATTTCATTTCTTGGAAGCAAAATATATTCAGAGCGAAATAAACCAATGCCCTGCCCTCCTAATTTGTGAATTAAATCAATTTCATGGGTCATGTCTAAATTAGCGCATAACCGAACAGAATATCCGTCATAGGTTTGTGCTGGCCATTGTGTCACTTCTTCCAATGCAATGATGTGCCTTTCTATTTGTGCTTGGAGTACTTCATATTTTTCTAATGTTTGCACAGACGGGTTTAAAATCACTTTTCCCAATCTTCCATCAATAATGGCAATTTGATGAGCGTGATCTTTTAAATCCTGAATCTTAATATGGGATACAAAGGGAATTCGCTTTGCTTTAGCAACGATTGCAGCGTGTGTAGTAGCTCCTCCTATTTCAGTTACAAAGGCACTCACACAAAAATTATGTGCACTTGCCACATCTGATGCGCTGAGTTCATGTGCACAAACAATGGACTGGGGGGGGACATCATTGAGAGAAGGGCTCCCAGTTTCTCGCAGATAACTAAAAATGCGATTCGCTAGGTCTTGTAAATCTTGAAAACGCTCTGCAAAAAAAGAATTATTGATCGCTTTGAAACGTTCTTCATATTTTTGAAGTGCTTTAGCAAGAACAAACTCGACATTTTTTTTACTTTTTTTG
>JABDGJ010000020.1 GCA_013286075.1 Chlamydiota bacterium | reverse complement strand
GTGCTATTTTGTTTACCCTTGCCACCTATGCCTTTTTTGGTAAGAAAAGGGCTCTTGTGACTTCCCAGAACCTAAATAACCATTCTTCAATTGATCATAGAGAAGTACTTCCTGAAATAAAAAAAATTTACGTATCCATTGAGGGAGAAGTCGCAAAACCTGGTACCTATGAGTTAGTCCCACAAGCGACGATGCAGGAGATTTTTGCTCTTGCAAACCCTTTACCGCAAGCCGATATCACACAATTCAACTTAAAAAGAAAATTGAAAGACGGTCAAAAAATTCATGTATATGAAAAACAATGGATATCCATTCAAGTCAGCGGTGCAGTAGAAAATGCAGGCACTTTTCGTGTATTGAGTGGGACCCGCATCTGTGATTTATTGGATCAACTTCAGCTACAACCAGAAGCTGATCGGGCAGCTCTTAAGAAAAAGAAGAAACTTCTTAAGAACGGGGACACAATTAAGATCGCAAGAAAAAAGAAGCCAACTCATCGAAAAGTTGTTGTGAACAGGTTGTAGGCTAACTTTTTGATTTTTTCTGTTTTTGTTGTTGTAAATAATTGCTCATTTTTGTTAGCCTGTCTGTTTTAGCAATTCTATCGATTGCTGAGCATTCAAAATGCTTTGTCTCCACTGGTAAGAACGTGCTTCGTGCGTACCTTGCCACAAGTGATAAGGCCGCAGATGGTATTAGATAAGCAAGTACTACTTGCTGAAAGACAAACAATTATTTGATTTACTTATTTTTGAATAAGGATAAAACAATATGGCGCTGGCGAATAATAAAACGCTGACATTGATGGGTAAAAAGCGCGGAATGATGCAAATCTTTGACGAAAAGGGAAATGTCATTGTTTGTACAGTAATTGAAGCGCAGCCTAATGTGGTGACGCAAGTCAAAACAAAAGAAATAGACGGTTACACCGCTATTCAATTAGGTTTTGATGAAGTCAAAGGTAAGTCTCAGTACACGATTGAAAAAAGAACACCTAAACCTCAATTGGGCTTATTTAAAAAAGCGGGCGTAACTCCTCGTCGCCATTTGCTCGAATCTAAAGTAGACGACCCAGAATCTTTTTCTGTAGGTCAAGAATTTGGTGTCGACCTTTTTAATGAAATCGATTTTGTTGATGCTGCAGCGATTTCCAAAGGAAAAGGATACCAGGGCACGATGAGAAGACACAATTTTAAAGGTGGACCTGCTTCTCACGGTTCAAGTTTTCATCGACATGGAGGTTCTACAGGAATGCGTTCTACTCCAGGTCGTTGCTTGCCAGGAGGAAAAAAAGCGGGACATATGGGAAATGAAAGAGTCACTGTTCAGAATTTGGAAGTGGTCAAAATTGATGCTAGCAACCATGTCATTCTCGTAAAGGGACAAGTGCCTGGTCCTCGCAATGGATTGGTTTACCTATCCAGAGCTGAGAAAAAAAGAGAAAAGAAACGACAAAAGTAAATTTTGTGGAGTGAATTGTGGGTACAGTAAAAAAATATAGTTTAGCTGGCGTAGAAGTAGGAGATGTGTCTATTTCTGAAGCCTTGGTGAACGCGGAAGCAAATAGCCAGATGGTGAAAGATTATATCGTCGCATTGCGCGCAAATGCAAGACAATGGTCCGCAAATACAAAGACTCGAGCGGAAGTTAGGCATACGACGAAAAAACCACATCCTCAAAAAGGGCAAGGACGTGCGCGTCATGGTTCTCTGGTAGGTCCTCAATATCGAGGTGGAGGACGGGTATTTACTCCTAAACCAAAGTTTGATCAGCATGTCAAGATCAATCAAAAAGAAAGAAAAGCAGCTATTCGATTTTTAATCGCCGAAAAATTAAGAGAAAATCGTATTTGGTTGCTCGAAAATATGGAAATGGAAGCGCCGAAAACGAAAATTGTTGCCGATCTTCTCAAAACATTAGGAATTGAGAAAAGAGTATTGTTTTTAGGAGAAAGCTCTTTCGTTAGCATCGAAACAGAAGGCAATACGCATCGAGTAAGTGTAAGTAGCGACAAGCATGAACATTTTGTGAAAAGTAGCCGCAATCTACCAAAATCTCATTTCAAACTGGCTTCAAATATCAGCGGATATGATGTTTTAATAGCACAAGATCTTGTAGTTACCGAATCGGCTCTGCATGAACTAAGTGAATGGTTAAGCTAAAGGAATTAAGTTATGACCCAAATCAAAAAAGCCTATCAAGTTATTAAACATCAATATGTGACTGAAAAGGCTATGGTATTGCAAGGACTAGAAAACGCCGAAAGCAATCCCTCTCTTAAAAAATGCAAATCTCCAAAAGCTGTATTTGTGGTAGATCCTCATGCAAATAAATATGAGATTGCACAAGCAATTGAGGAAATTTACAGGGATAAAGGAATAAAAGTAGTCGGTGTAAATACCATCACTGTCGGACCAAAAGCGACAAGAATGCGCGGGAGAACGGGTTTCAGAAGTGGTTTTAAAAAAGCAATTGTTACTTTTCGCCCTGGCGACAAGCTGGATAATATATAAGAGGAATTAGACATGGAGATGTTCAAAAAATATCGTCCCATTACACCGGGAACTCGCCAGTTAGTATTGCTTACTCATCAGCAATTGACTCGTGTAAAAAAACAATCTGCAGCTGGTGTAGAAAAAGAGTCCAGAGCTACTGTAAAGCCGACAAAATCTCTCCTTCTTCCTAAAAAGAGAACGAATGGTCGAAATAATAATGGCCATATTACTTGTCGACATAAAGGAGGGGGACATAAACAACATTACAGAATTGTTGATTTCAAAAGAGACAAAGAAAATATTCCCGCTCGCGTGGCTTCCATTGAATACGACCCCAACCGAACGGCCTATATTGCCCTTTTGAATTATGCGGATGGAGAAAAACGATACATTTTGGCACCGCAAGGATTAAAAGCCGGAGATCAAATACAAACGAGCGATCAACCTCCTTTTCACGTTGGTTGTTGTATGAAACTGAAGTACATGCCTCTTGGTTCTACAATTCATGCGATAGAGCTTCAGCCAGGTCGAGGAGCAAAAATGGTTCGTTCTGCTGGTCTTTCTGCGCAGCTAATGGCAAGAAGTGCTGGATATGCAACCATAAGAATGCCTTCTAATGAAGTGAGAATGATCAACGAAAATTGTCGAGCGACTTTTGGAGCTGTTTCGAATCCGGAAAGAAATTTGCGTTCTGAAGGAAAAGCAGGTCGGATGCGTTGGAAAGGGATTCGGCCTACAGTCCGAGGTACAGCAATGAATCCAGTTGACCACCCTCATGGAGGTGGTGAAGGTAAGCATAGAGGAAATATTCCTCAAACTCCATGGGGAATGTATACTAAAGGATTTATTACGAGATCAAAGAAAAAGTCCAACAAGATGATTGTAAAAAGTCGAAGGAAAAAGTAGGTATGCCAAGATCCCTTAAAAAAGGTCCTTTTGTTGCTCATCATTTACGAAAAAAAGTAGATGTTCAGAATGCAGAGGGGAGTAAAAAACCTATCAAAACATGGTCTAGAGGTTCAATGATTACTCCTGATATGGTGGGTCATACATTTGAAGTTCACAATGGTCGAAAACATCTCGCAGTTTTTGTTACTGAGAATATGGTTGGCCATCGTTTAGGAGAGTTTTCTCCTACGCGGACGTTTAAAGGTCACATGAATAAGAAATAAAGGTCGCACAATGAATTATGCTCAAGCCAAAACTAAATACGTGCGAATTAGTCCCCGCAAAGCTCGTTTAGCAGCAGGACTTATTCGAGGACTTTCTGTTTCAGATGCTTCTATGCAATTGAAATTTTGCAATTTAAAAGCGGGACGATTGCTTAGTAAAACGCTCAATAGTGCGGTAGCAAATGCAGAGACACAATTAGAAGTGAGAAGAGAAGATCTTACAGTCGTTGATGTTCGAGTAGATGCAGGTCCTACGATGAAAAGATCAAAATCAAAAAATCGTGGGGGACAACACCCAATTATGAAAAGGACAAGTCACTTCACTATAGTTGTAAGTGATCAGTAAGGAGATCGACAATGGGACAAAAAGTAAACCCTACCAGCTTTCGGTTGGTACGCAATAAACGTTGGCGTTCTAAGTGGTATGCTAATAAAAACGAATTTGGTGACATGCTGATTGAAGATCAAGTGATTCGCTCTTATTTAGAGAAAAAATTAGCAGTTGCTGGAGTTTCTTCCATTCGAATCAATAGAATGAGTGGAAAAATAGAAGTGACAATTGTGAGTGCTCGACCAGGACTTGTGATTGGTAAGAAGGGCGCCGAAATTGAAGTGTTAAAGAAAGAGCTGTCAGCGATGACGAAAAAAGAAGTGTGGGTGGCAGTAGAAGAAATTAAACGACCAGACACTGATGCAAAAGTCGTTGCCGATGGGATTGCAAAGCAAATTGAAAGGCGCATTCCCTTTAGACGGGCAATGAAAAAAGCAATGCAATCTGCAATGGATGCCGGAGCACATGGTGTTAAAGTACAGGTAGCAGGTCGAATTGGAGGAGCAGAAATAGCTCGAACAGAGTGGTACAAAGAAGGAAGTATTCCTCTTCATACCTTACGTACCGATATTGACTATGCCCCTAGTTGTGCTCGAACTCCTTATGGATGTATTGGAGTCAAAGTATGGATTAACCGCGGTGAAGATAATCTGGTGAAAAAGGAGGGTTAATATATGACTTTGATGCCAAAGAGAACTAAATATCGGAAGATGCAGAAAGGGCAATTTGCAGGATTAAGCAAAGCTGGCAATTTTGTTCATTTCGGTGAGTTTGGAATTCAAGTCTTGGAAAGAGGTTGGATTACCAATAAACAGCTAGAAGCAGGCCGGGTTGCTATTAACCGTTTCTTACAGCGTAAAGGGAAATTGTGGATTCCGGGTTTTCCAGATAAACCAGTCACAAAGAAACCCGCAGAAGTTCGGATGGGGAAAGGAAAAGGGGCTGTCGATCATTATGTATGGGTCGTTCGTCCTGGACGAATTGTATTCGAAATAGCAAATGTTCCTAAGGAAATGGCGCAAAATGCATTGCGACGGGCTGCAGCTAAATTGGGATTGAAGACTCGTTTTGTTGAACGGGTAGAGCAGGTATAAAAATATGTATAAAGCAAAAGATTTGAGAGATCAGAGCGTTGATGAGCTTGAAGCAATATATGAAGATGCGTGCAAAACTCTTTTTATTCTTGTCAATCAAGCCAAGGCAGTAAAAAAAGTCGAAAAACCACACGAAATTAAAAATACTCGTAAGGACATTGCACGGATATTAACTGTCTTGAGCGAAAAAAAGAGAGCCGCAAATTCATAAAAAGGGATGATCATGGAAGAAAAAGTAAAAGAAAATCGAAAGGTTAAAAAAGGGATTGTTGTTTCTAATAAAATGGAAAAAACAGTCGTTGTAAAAGTAAAGAGCACCATGCGTCATCCAAAATATGGAAAAGTCATCTCTCGTGCGAAAAAATTTTATGCACACAATGATGCAGAACCATTGCAAATTGGAGATGAGGTAAAAATTATTGAAACTAGACCTTTGTCAAAACTCAAGCGATGGCGTGTAGTGACAGAGAAATAATATAGAAGAGAAATAGCGTAGAATAGGTAGGTCATGATTCAACAGGAAACAAAGCTAAAAGTAACAGACAATTCGGGTGCCAAAGAGATAAAGTGCGTTAAGGTGCTTGGCGGGACTAGACGAAGATCTGCAGATGTAGGTGATGAAATCATTGCTTCGGTGCAAGAAGCTATTCCGGAATCGCCTGTAAAAAAAGGGGATGTGGTAAGAGCAGTGATTGTGAGAACTAAAGCAGAAATCAAAAGAGATGATGGGTCTTGTCTTTTTTTCGACGACAATGCAGCTGTATTAATCGATGAAAAAAAAACCCCGAAAGGAACCCGCGTATTTGGGCCTATTGCTCGTGAGCTTCGCGATCGTGATTTTCTAAAAATATGCTCACTTGCTCCAGAAGTAATTTAGTCATGTGAGGCATGAAATGAACAAAAAAGAAGAAATGCAAACTCAGCGGTCAAAAAAGATACGAAGGGGAGACAGAGTCATTGCAATTGCTGGAAATCATAAAGGCTCTTCAGGCACTGTACTACTAGTACAAGGACAACGAGTCGTTGTACAAGGTGTAAATATGAAGAGTCGGACCCTAAAAAAATCGCAGGAAAATCCGAATGGGAAGATTTTCAAAATAGAAAGTCCCATTCATGTATCAAATGTAAAGGTCGTTGTCGATGACAATGTACCTATTAAGTTAAAAGTGAGTACTGTGGAACGAGGAGAGCGTCAATTTGTGTATGGAAAAAATGGCGAACAAATCGTATATCGTTCAGTAAAAAAGCCTAAGTGAGTGAAACCCTAAGTGAGTAGAACAATGTCAATAATGTCTAGGTTAAAAAAAAGATATCAGACAGAAATTACGCAGGATTTACAAAAGAAGTTTAATTATGAAAATCCCATGAAAATCCCTGCTCCAAAAAAAGTTGTGATCAACATGGGGATCGCTGAGGCATCGAAAGATAAAAATTCGATTCAAGATTGCGTGCGGGAAATGACCATGTTGTCTGGTCAAAAGCCAATTATTATTAAGGCAAAAAAAGCGATTTCGAATTTTAAACTTCGCGAGAATCAACCAATAGGAATCAAAGTGACTTTGCGAGGAAAGAGAATGTATGATTTTATCGACCGGTTTGTGAATATCGTATGTCCTCGTATACGAGATTTTCGCGGATTTCCTTCAAAATGCGATGGACGGGGAAATTTTTCCCTAGGGATTGATGATCAACAAGTATTTCCAGAAATTAACTTAGATTTAGTGAAAAGAACACAAGGAATGCATATTACTTTCGTGACAAGTGCCTCCTCTGATGAAGAATGTGTAGAACTTTTGCGATTATTAGGCGTTCCTTTTAAAAACTTACCGGTTTCGGTAGCAGCTTAAGGAGAAGAAATCATGGCAGTGAATGACCAAATAGCCGATTTTCTCACAAGAATCAGAAATTCTCTCAAGTCGCAGCATCGATTTGTCGATATTGATTGGAGCAAAATGAAGCAAAATATTGCTGAAATTTTGAAAAACCACGGCTTGATCGAAAATTTTTTAGTAAAAGTAGACGAAAAAAAGCGGGGAACAATTCGCATATTTTTGAAATATTCTCATGGCCGTCGACCTGTAATTCAAGGATTAAAGCGAATTTCAAAACCCGGTCTTCGTCGTTATGTAGGGCATGAAGACATTCCTAAGTTTTTTGGAAATATGGGTTTGTCTATTGTCTCCACATCGCAAGGCGTAATGCCTGGTAAAGAAGCTAGCCAAAAAGGAATTGGCGGTGAATTATTATGTTTGATTTGGTAATACCCTAAATTTTGGGTTAAACAGGAGAATTAGAGTCATGTCTCGTATAGGGAAATTACCCGTTCCCCTTCCAAAGGGTGTAGAAGTAAAAATTGTAGAAAATCAAATTATTGTAAAAGGTCCTAAAGGAACTCTACAACAAACCATTATTCCAGGCATTCAAGTGAGAGTGGAAAATGAGCAGGTTGTTATTTCTTTACAAGATCCTGAATCCAATTTAGGACGTTTTCATGGGCTTTATCGCTCTCTGATCAATAATATGGTCATTGGAACTACTAAAGGTTTTGAAGAAAAACTTGAAATGATTGGGGTAGGGTATCGAGCCGCTGTGCAAGGCGATCAATTAGATTTGCAAATAGGTCGCTCTCATCCGACTAAGAGGACAATACCACAAGGTCTCACTGTTAAGGTGGAAAAGAACACTCTTATTCAAATTACGGGATTTGACAAACATCTTGTAGGTCAATTTGCAGCCGATATCCGAAGCATGCGACCGCCTGAAAATTACTCTGACCAAAAAGGGATTCGTTATTCAGGAGAGCGTGTTCGCAAAAAGGCTGGAAAGGCCGCCTCCGCTAAGAAGTAATACAAGAGGAAACAGAATATGGTTAATCAAGAAAATAGAAGACAGCAATTGCGAACAAAAAGAACATTTCGTGTGCGTAAACACCTTCGTGGTTCTAGCACAAAACCTCGTTTGTGCGTTGTAAAGAGCAATTGTCATATTCAAGTTCAACTCATTGATGATGAGTCTGCTACGACTTTAGGAAGCACGGCTACTTTTGCAAAAGAGTTCCGTCAAACTGAGTTCAACAAAAAAAATAAAGCATCTGCTCGCAAACTTGGCGAACGCATTGCGGCAATAGCGATTGAGAAAAATATTAAAGAGATTGTTTTTGATCGAGGACCATTTAAATACCACGGTATTTTAGCGGAATTAGCCGATGCGGCTCGAGCTGGTGGACTTCAATTTTAAAAGGAAAAGGTAGGATCATGGCCAAACATGGTGACTCTCCAAAAAAAGAGAAAAAAGAAAGAGTAGAAAGCGATTTATCGGAAAAGGTTCTTTGCATCAATCGTTGTTGTAAGGTAGTTAAGGGAGGGCGTAAGTTTAGCTTTTCTGCATTGATTCTAGTGGGAGATGGAAAAGGTCGAGTAGGTTATGGCTTTGCTAAAGCAAATGAGCTAACAGATGCAATCCGAAAAGGGGGAGAATCTGCTCGAAAACGGCTGATTCGATGTGCACAAGAAGGGACTACAATTCCACATGAAATTATTGTTCATTTTGATGGTGCGACTATACTCCTAAAACCAGCTCCTGCGGGATCTGGAATTGTTGCTGGTTCTAAAATAAGGGATGTTCTAAAATTCGCTGGCTATCAAGACGTCATGGCAAAGAGTCTAGGAGCGAATAATCCAATTAATCAAGTAAAGGCAACTTTTGAGGCAATCGAAAAATTGTCTGCCCGCAGTGAAATAAAACAAAAAAGAGGAATAGGCGGTGAGTGACATGGTGACTTTACATTCTTTAAAAAATACATCCAAACCAGCTAAAGCTCGAAAAAGAGTAGGAAGAGGAATTGGGTCAAAAACAGGCAAAACTTGTGGGCGAGGAGAAAAAGGAGCTGGCTCTCGTGCAGGTTCCAAACTTCGTTTAGGAAAAGAAGGTGGAAATGTCCCTTTATTTATGAAAGTTCCTTTGCGTGGATTTAGCAATTTCCGATTCCGAAGAGAATATGACATTATCAATTTAGATCAGATTAACAACGCTTTTCAAGATGGTGAAACAGTCGATATTTCTTCTATGAGAAAGAAAGGATTATTATCCGGCCCAACGCATGGAGTAAAAATTTTGGGAAATGGTGATCTTACAAAAAATGTAACATGTAATGTACAGGCTTTATCTAACACAGCTAGAGAAAAATTGACTCGGGCTAAAATTCATTTTACGATAAGTCCCGCGAACAATAACCCCTAATGTATTGAAGTATAGAAATGCTAAAAGAACTCACACGCGTTTTTCAAATACCCGAGTTAAAATCGAAGATTTATTTGACTATTTTGCTTCTTGCTGTATGTCGAATTGGAAGTTTTATTCCTGTGCCTGGAATCAATGGAGAAGCAGCTGTTAGTTTTTTTAGACACGCAACGGGAGGAGCTCAAAACCTTTTTCAAATGGTAGATATCTTCTCGGGTGGTGCTTTTTCGCAAATGACCGTAATCGCTCTTGGCGTGACCCCTTATATTTCTGCTTCTATTATTATGCAGTTGTTAGTTGCTTTGATGCCAAGTCTACAACGAGAAGTTCGAGAAAGCGGAGATATTGGGAAAAGGAAGATCAATCGCTGGACCAGATATATGACAATTCTCCTCTCGTTTTTGCAGTCTGCACTATTTGCTAAGTATGCATTGCAAATGAATCTCTCGAGACCTGGGATTGTCGCAGGAGAATTTCTTGATATTACTTTATTTGGGCTTCCTTGGTTGTTTTATTTGATGACGATCATGACCATGACCACGGGGACTATGTTTCTTATGTGGGTAGGAGAACAGATCACAGAAAAAGGGATCGGCAATGGAATAAGTCTCATCATCTGTTTAGGAATTTTATCTCAAATTCCCACAGCCTTTGGACTGATCTTCCAACAATTAAATTTGAGTTCACAAGAACCTGGTCAAATGAATTTTTCATCTATTCTCGTATTATTTGCTGTTTTTGTTGCTGTAGCAATTGCGACAATTCTCGTTATACAAGGGCATCGACGTATCCCTTTACAGCATGCAAGAAGAGTCGTTGGACGAAAAGAGATACAAGGTGGCACTTCTTACATCCCTCTTAAAATTAATTATGCAGGAGTCATTCCTGTGATTTTTGCATCTTCACTTCTGATGTTTCCTGCGACGATTGGAACTTTTATTGGAAGAGGGAATTGGATAGGTGAAATTACAAATTGGCTTTCTCCTGGAAGTTTTCTTTATATACTTCTATTCGTTGTGCTTATTATATTTTTTACCTATTTTTGGACTGCGACGCAGTTTAGGCCTGATCAAATCGCATCTGACATGAAAAAAAATGGTGCCTTTATCCCAGGAATTCGACAAGGTAAGCCGACACAAGATTATTTAGAAAGCACAATGAATCGAGTCACTTTATTAGGAGCTGTTTTTTTGGCTCTTATTGCTATCTTGCCAACAATGGTCAGCCACTTCCTCGGAATATCGCAAACAATTAGTTATTTTTTTGGTGGAACCGCGTTATTAATTTTGGTTGGTGTAGTATTAGATACAATGAAGCAAATAGAATCTCATCTTTTAATGAAAAAATATGATGGTTTTATGACTAAAGGTCGTATTAGAGGGCGGTAGCTATACCGATGGATTCCGAAGTAAAGTTAATCTTTTAAGATTCACCTTCGGTATAATAGCTAAGGATTCTTTTTGCAATAAAGGGGAAAAATTTTATAATACATACCTGAGTTTGGACTTTTTGGCCATTGGACAATGGAAGACTTCGACGAGATGTATTCAATTTCGACAGCTTTCACTTAGATCCAAAAGATAAGAAAATCAAAATTCAGGTTATTAAGATCATTTTGAAATATGAGGAGAAAATTCGATGCCTAGAGTTATTGGTATAGATATACCGGACAACAAAAGGTTAGAGATAAGTTTGACATATTTGTATGGAATTGGGCGACATTTAGCGCAACAAATCATTGCAAGATTAGGATTAAATCCAAATATGAAAGCAAATCAACTGACACAAGATGATATTGCTCGTATCAACGGGCTCTTGCAATCTGAATACATTGTAGAAGGAGATCTACGTCGTCAAATTCAGAATAACATCAAACGCTTGATAGGCATTCAAGCTTACCGTGGAACGCGGCATCGTCTTAGTTTGCCAGTTCGAGGCCAGAGAACCAGAACAAATGCACGGATTCGCAAGGGACGTCGTAAGACAGTAGCAAATAAGAAGAAATAATGTGTAAATAAGGAGCCTATCACTTGAACAAGCAAATGACTAATACAAAAAAACCTGTCAAAACGAAAAAAAGAGAAATGCAATCGGTTCCCTCAGCGATTGCTCGTATAAAAGCAACATTTAATAATACGATCATTGCTATTACGGATCAATCAGGGAGAGTTATTGCATGGTCGTCTGCGGGGAAAGTAAATTTTTCTGGATCTCGAAAATCTTCTGCGTTTGCAGCGACAGTTGCCGCACAAGATGTGGGAAAAGCTGCAAAATCTAGGGGAGTTATAGACTTAGATGTCATTGTGCAGGGACCAGGAGCTGGCCGAGAATCTGCTATTCGTGCGCTACAAGGAGAAGGATTTACAATCAATTCCATCCGCGACGTTACTCCGGTTCCTCATAATGGATGTCGTGCGCCAAAGCGTAGACGAGTATAACGATTAAATCTTTTATTAATTATAGGAGCTGATTCATGTCGGTTAAGTATGGCAAATTTGAAATGCCGAATAGTATTATCATAGACGAGAAATCGAGCCGAGAAAATTTTTCTCGTTTTATCGCCGAACCTTTTGAAAAGGGATATGGTCATATTATTGGTAATTCATTTAGAAGAATAATGCTTACTTCCTTAGAAGCGCCGGGGATCATTTCTATTCGGATAGAAGGGATACCTCATGAATATACGGCGATAGAAGGCATTGTTGAGGATATGACGAATATTGTCCTTAATTTTAAAGGAGCTCTTTTACGCAAATTGCCCATGGATGATACTCCTCATTCGCGTGAAACAAGAATTTTATCACAGGTTTTAGAGGTTACCCAAGAAGATCTTGATCAACATCATGGTCAATATGAAGTGACATTAGCAGATGTCATCCAAGATGGAATTTTTGACGTAGTCAATCCTTCCTTACATCTCTTTACAGTAACAAAACCGATGAAACGACAGATTGATCTGCGAGTTGCATTTGGCCGCGGATATGTTCCATCTGAGCGACATGTCGTGAGAGACAAATTAGCCGACGAAATTTTAATTGATGCCGCATTCTCTCCCGTACAACTCGTGAATTATTTTATTGAAAACACTAGAGTTGGGCAAGACACAGACTATGATAGGCTTCTCATCGATGTCACAACCGATGGGCGGATTTCACCTACTGATGCACTCAGTTTTGCTACACAAATTGGTCTTAAGCATCTTGAAGTCTTTAATCGAATTGCAGACTATACCCTTACTTTTGATGAAAAAGGGACTGCTGATGTAAGCGACGAAGATGAACTTATGGATAAACTTTCTCTCGGGGTTGATGAGATCGAACTTTCTGTTCGTTCTGCAAATTGTTTAAAGAGTGCTGATATAGCAACTCTTGCAGAACTAGCTTGTATTTCTGAGAGAAGAATGCTCGAATTTAGAAACTTTGGCAAAAAATCTCTTAATGAAATTAAAGCTAAACTTCATGAAATGGGTCTTTATCTCGGAATGGATTTGGGTCGATTTGGAATTACACCTGACAATGTGAAAGAGAAAATCCGAGTGTATCGAGAAGAAAAAAAGAAGAAAAAAGAATTATTAAAACTCGAAGAGTCTAAGTAATTAATGTAGGTATATAATATGAGACATTTAAAACAAACATGTAAACTGAATAGAACTGTAGCGCATCGTCGTTGCATGTTTGCCAATATGTTAAAATCTTTGGTCACGCATGATCGGATTGAAACCACAGTTCCTAAGGCAAAGGCACTCCGAAGATATGCGGATTCATTGGTTACTTTGGCAAAAAAAGGGACTTTAGCGGCAAAAAGACAGGCAATTGCTGAGTTAATGATTCAATTCAATCCTTTGTCTTCCAAAGAAAAACGGTTGGCAAAAGAAGGGAACACAGCGGCTTATAATGATGATCGCCTCGTAATGCAGAAATTATTTGGCAATTTGAGTAGTCGTTTTGCCAATCGCAACGGAGGATATACTCGAATTATTAAGAAAGGAGTCCGCGTTGGAGATAATGCAGAAATATGCATTATTGAATATCTGCCAGAATAATACCATTTGTATAGAAATTTTCTCAATTAATTAAAGATGTATAATGCCACTTCGTATTGCGATCAATGGTTTTGGGAGAATCGGAAGACTGGTTTGTCGGCTGATCTTACAAACGGAAGATATTGAGTTAGTAGCGATCAATGATATAGTTCCTGCAGACAATCTAGCCTATTTATTGAAGTATGATTCAACGCATGGACCATATCATGGGACTATTGAAGCAAAAGAAAAGTCACTTCTCATCGATGGTAAGCAAGTCCTTGTTTTTGTAGAAAAGGACCCTGCTTATTTGCCTTGGGGAGAACTTGCTGTTGATTACGTCGTTGAATCTACTGGGTTATTCACCTCTCGGGAAGGGGCGTATAAACATATTGAAGCAGGAGCAAAACGAGTGATCATCTCAGCTCCAGCAAAAGGGGACATCCATACCTTTGTCTTTGGAGTGAATGAAAAGAAGTTTAATCCAGAGATAGATTACGTTGTTTCTAATGCATCTTGTACAACCAATTGTTTGGCACCAATAATAAAAATTTTGCTAGACAATTTTGGCGTGGAAGAAGCATTGATGACGACGATTCATGCAATGACTTCTTCTCAACCTACAGTAGATGGTCATTCTAAAAAAGATTGGCGTGGAGGACGAGGGGCTGCACAAAATATCATTCCTTCTTCTACTGGTGCTTCTAATGCAGTAGTAGAATGTCTTCCCGAAATAAAAGGGAAGTTAAAAGGTATGGCCTTTCGAGTTCCTGTAGCTGATGTTTCGGTAGTTGATTTAACGGTTCGGTTACACAAATCTACAACCTACCAAGAAATTTGCAGAGTGATCAAAAAAGCATCTGAAGGTGATTTAAAAGGAATTGTTGGTTATACTGATGATCAAGTTGTTTCATCAGATTTTATTGGGAGTACTTATTCCGCCATTTTTGATGAAAAAGGGGGAATCGCATTAAACGAAAAATTTTTTAAGTTAATTGCATGGTACGACAATGAATGGGGATATGCTGCTCGTATTGTAGATTTGCTTCGTTGGATGCACAAATCGGAACTGCAAAAATAGGAAGGACTAGAAAGTGGATTTTACTCGAGAACCTATTATAGAAACCATAGTTACTCCGAAAGAAGGATATAAATTAGCCATTAGGAGTAGCAAAACTACAGAACAAGAAGAATATCTTGTAGAAGCTGTTGAAATTGTTTCCTTTGGCGAGGCCTTCTTTTTTCGCTCCTTAGAAAAACCTAAAGCCTTTTTGGTCCCTGTTTCAGACTATGAAGTAGTTGAAGTCAGAGAAGCTCGGATGGCTCTTAAGAGCGCAACAATCGAGCGAAATGTCAAAATCGCTGGTGGTAAAGAAAGTAAGGAAAGTCCATCTAAATCGACAAAAGAGACAAACAAAGAAGAAGAGGAAGAGTTTGAGACCCCAGCTGTACCAGGAGATTTGTCATCTCCGATAGAAGAAGTAAAAGGTGAAATTAAAGGTGATAAAAAGAGAGAAAAAAGACGGCATTCTCGTCGCAGACGAAGAGAAGATGAGAAAGAAGAAAAAGAGAATGCTTCTCCTGAAACAACTAAAACACCCCGCGAACAGGCTAAACAACCAAGCACGCCAGATCTTTTACCCAGCCCATCTGCTCTCTCCTCGCTTCTTCAACCACCCCCCACTCTCATTTCTGAAACAATCGGTCGATATCGTCAAAGTGAAGTATTTAAAGGAGCTTTTTTCTTAAGCGAAGAAGAGCAATATAAACCGCATGATAAAGTTCTTGATGTATTGAACGATGAGGAAACAGAAGAAGAGGGAGCCTCTGCTGCCGAAACCTTTTCTAATCTTCAAGAAAGTTCACCCGTCTCCGAAAACAGAGAGGATTCGTTAACCCCATCTATTTCAGAAGAAGAGGATCTCCCTTTCCTCTAAGCAGAGCCAAGTGCATTTGGAAAATATTCGAATGCGCTTCTCTAAATTACATTACGCAAACGATCTTAATCTCGATCTTGCCCCGTGCCCGTGCCCTTGCCCCTGCCCTATTGTTGTTGCTTTTGTGGTATGATCAACTCATATGGGTTTCCTTTTTGTTACCCATGTGACTTTCCTACCAAAACAATAGGGCACGGGCAAGGGCAGGGGCACGGGCACGGGGCAAGATCGAGATTAAGATCGTTTGCGTAAGGTGAGTAAATAAGGTACTAATTCCAAGAAGAAGAAAAGAGCTCATCATTTTGGAGGAAATTTTCCAAGAAATCACAAAGATATACATGATCGCGGCAGGCAATGATTTCTCGGCAAGAATGCATGGAAAGCTGAGCACATCCTAAATCAACAGTAGGGATTCCCGTTTTTGTCGATTGAATAGGACCTATTGTTGTTCCGCAAGGAATGTCGTTTCGACTGACAAAATGTTGAATGGGAATTTTTTTCTGAGAAGAAATCCGGTGTACGGGTAATGAGGAGTAAGCAGATGTTGCATACCGTTGCTGCGCATTGTGTTTCAAGACAATTCCTTGGCCTAGCAGAGGTTGGTGATTTGCATCATGTTTTTCTGGGTAGTTGGGATGTACAGCGTGTGCGAGATCCACAGACATGCAGAGAGATCGATTAAGCAAACAAAAGTAGTCTTCCCTTGTTCCTTCATAGCTTGAGACAATTCTTTCTACAATTTGATTGAAAAAAGGAGAAGAAGCTCCTTGGTAAGTATGGGACCCAATTTCTTCGTGATCCCAGCATATAATCATTTTGAGTTCATTGTCAAAAGGCTCAAGAGATTGGCTCAAAGCATAAATGGCCGCATGAATGCTGGCAAGGCTGTCAATGCGGTATCCTGCAATGAGAGAATGGTCATAGCCAAGTAATCGAGCATTTTCTAGAGGAAATAAAAATAAATCGTGGCTGACGAGATTTTTGAAATGAATTTTTTCTCGCAGAATTGTTTCTAGAAAAGAGTCATTTTCTAAAGAAGAATCAATAGCTGCTAGTGCATACAAATGTTCTTGTTTGTTGAGTTGAAGACCTTTTTCATTGACTTCTCGATCTAAATGGATAGCTAATTGAGGAATAATGACTGGATATTGATCTAAACAGACAATATGTTCATGCAGCACGTCGTTTCGATCCGTTATAAACACTCTTCCCGCGATCCCTAAATCCCGATTTAACCATGAATGCAGTAAAGGAGATCCATATACTTCCACTCCTAAGAGGAGTGCTCCTTGTTTTCTTATTTCAGGGATTGGTTTTAATTTTAAAGAAGGACTATCGGTATGGGAACCAATGAGGCGCATAGACCTAGGAATTTTCTTTGGGGTGATAAAGGCGCACAAAGAGGAACCATTTCGGGTGACAATATATCCGCGTCCTGGCTGTATGGCCCACTTTTCTTTTTCTGATAGAATTTCAAAACCTAATTCCACCAGATGATTACAAGAAAGGGAAACAGCCTGCCAAGCGGAGGGAGAATGATTTAAAAAGACCAATAGATTTTGGATAATTGCTGTGTGTTTCATTAGACCTCTTGCGTAATTACATTTTTTCGCTAAAAAGGACTTCGAACCTGAGTTTTGGGTTTCTAGCAAGAAGTCAAAAAAAAACCGCTTAGAGATCCTTTTGAGGAGGTTCTCTAAGCGGGTATCAATTGAATTTAGACAAGACTAGAAATCACGTCCAAATGTGAAATTTACAGCAAAAGAATGCCATTTATTTTCATTACGTGCACGATTGTTGCCACTCCAATAACTCTCTCCGCTATATCCGGAGTTTCTATGATGTCTTGATGCATTCCAATCTTGCCATTTTAAAGATAAACCGACTACCCATTCGTTGCAAAGTTCGTATTCACCACCTACAGTGAATAACCAACCTGTTGCATCGTGGGAAGATAGATTACGATGATCGAAGAAATCGAATCCATCTCCATGGCTTCTTTTTCCTCTAAAATCACCCCAATGGTATTCTAAATCTGCATAGAGATTCCAGCAAGCATCCCATGGGTTGTAGTTCAAATCTAAACCAACGAAAGGTCCGTACCAACGGGAAAGAAATGTTTGACGGCAACAATTGTTTCCTTCACCACTTCCTGGGCAAATATAGCCACCTGATTGGGAGAAATTAAATCCTTGGTTATCTACGCGCACAGTTTGTTGGTCATAAGCATAACCAATGACGGGCGCAAGAACAGTGGTGCAATCGCAAAAGTAGAATGGGTATCCAACAGCACCAGCTATACCGTAGACATATTTGTCATCAATAATACTTCTTCTGTCGTCAGAAAAGCCTAGTCTAAAATTACTATCTGGGGCGCTATAGCCATATCCAGATGGGGTAAAATAAGAACCGACATCGCGCTTAAAATTGCCGTCGACAATCCATCCCCAATAAGCACTTCCTCTTACGTAGAAATTACAGCCAATTGTACTTCTCGCCTGTACTCCAATTTGGAAAATATCGAGATCTTCAAATTTTGTGCTTGAGGATACGACTGGGTGGTTTGAGGGGAATTCATGTTTCCAAGTGATATCGTCACGACGATAGCCCGCCTCAAAGGTAAATAGGCCAGTATTCGCATTGGCATAGGAGGTTACTCCCACCAATAAAGTCATTAATAAGGTTTTCCATTTTCGCATATTTTTTCCTTCTTACGTTGAAGTTTACCTTAAGTTTTTT
>JABDGJ010000019.1 GCA_013286075.1 Chlamydiota bacterium | reverse complement strand
GCGATTTTTCCAAGGTTATGGCAGGATTATTTGTTGTAGGTACTACAGAGAAGTCATTTTCTCCTGGCATTCGATAGCAGCTTACCGTTGTTAAACAGACCATAAGTGCGAGCAAATATTTAAGCATAAATATACCAATTATATTCTTTTAGATTCGTTGTGATCGAGTGAAGTAACTGCTGTGGGGGATTCCGCAATGATGTATTTTTTTCCATCTATTTCTAATAGATGAATCGTCACTCTTGTTGATAGATATCGCGTTTCCAGTAGTTTAATCAAATTGCCTGCATTGATTTGGGATACTTTCGATTTCATCATTTTTTTTAAGGCCCAGGAAGCCAGAAACATGAAGGCAATCAATAGTCCAAGTATTACAAGCATATTAATAAATTTTTCTTGGAATGACTGAGGTTCCACGGAATTTGTATTCCAATTATCCAACACATTGCCCTCGTCGTGTGTATCATATGTAGAAGTTTCTTGAGATGTTTGTTCTGCGGATAAATGGGTAAGGGAGGTAAGAAAAAAGAAAATAAAGAATCGAAATAAGAAATTCATTTTCGTATCTAATCCAAAGTGGTGTTATTATTATAGACGAACTTATCCAAAGCAATCAATTTACGTCTACCTAAAACTGAGAAACCTCATGATTGGAATTCATCAATACCAAATTTCGTGTATCATTGGAGATTTGCCAGAAGAGCGGATAGAAAAACAAACAATTTTTATTAATGTAAAAGTGAGAATAGATCTATCTGCGGCGGCAAAATCGGAGAAATTAGAGGATACTGTAGACTATGTGGCATTGGCGGAAATATGTAATCAACTTGCACAGAATGAATATTATTTGCTTGAAAAATTTGCTGTAGATACGGTGGAGATATGCCTTGCGAAATTTCCTATTACTTGGGCTCAGGTATCGATACAAAAACCTAAAGCAATTCTAGGAGCGGCTTACGTGTACGTAGAATTTGAAAAAGGGATTGACTGAATGTGGACATTAGTCACGGGAGGAGCAAAAGGATTAGGAGCGGCTCTTTGCATTGCTTTAGCAAAAGAAAAGCATCGAATTGCGATTCATTACCGCACGAACAAAGAGAAGGCGTTAGAAGTAGCCAAAGAATGTCGGTCTTTAGGGACAGAAGCCCAGGTGATACAAGGAGATTTTAGCTCTCCAAAACTCGTAGAAGTATTCGCGAAAAATTATCTTCAGGAGTTTTCAGATACAATTCATTTGGTGAATAACGTAGGGAATTACTTCGTTGGTTCTCCTTTACGCACCCCCTTTTCTGAATGGTTATCTCTTTACCAAGTCAATTTATTGAGTCCTGTTTTTTTGAGTCAATTCCTAGCGGATTCAATCATTCGACACCAAGGTCAAATCATTAACATAGGTACAGCTGGTTTAACAAAAAAAATAGCAAGTACTTATGCAACAGCTTATATGATGACCAAAGAAGGGTTGTGGAGTTTTACTCGCTCTTTAGCGAAGGAATTGGCCCCTCAACGGGTACGGGTCAATATGGTCTCTCCGGGAGAACTTGTCGAGTCGGTTGACCATCACTCTCTTCCCATGCATCGTCCAGCCTATTTTGAAGAAATTTGCCGCGTGGTGACATTTTTATTGGCTCCAGAAAGTTCTTATATCACAGGTCAAAACATCGAAGTAGCTGGTGGACTGTCGCTCTAGCTTGTCATTTAGAGGGTGTTTTGTAATTATAATAGCCTTGCTTCGAAATTATTTTCTCCCTAGGAGCCAGTGGGTGTGAGCAGGCCATATTAATCAATATTGTCCTGCTCACACCCACTGGCTCCTAGGGGAAAAAAATTCGAATCAAGGTTTATTAGAATTACAAAATACCCTCTTAGAGGATAGGTTGTTGGGTTACACCAAAAGAATCGATGAGATGAGTGGTATTTCCTTCTATCGTAATTTTTAAAAACCCACAGTTTTCAATGACCCAACGGCACCCAGGCATAAAAGAGAAATCATCGAGAAAAGAGCGTAGAACAAACCCGTGGGAGACAACGAGAATAGGTTTATCCATTGTGGATGGGATATGAGCATTTAAAAATCGTGTGACTCGGTCTAAGACGGATTGCGAAGTTTCCATTTCTGGATGCCATGCAGATTTCATGTAACTCTCTTTATGAGATGCTTGTTCAGAAAGAAAAAATGTCCGCATCTTGGCATTGACTTCATGAATGGGCAATCCTTCCAAGCTTCCAGCGTTCCTTTCTCGCAATTCAACAGCTTTCATAACGGGGATATTTCGAGAATCGACAAGGAGGCTGGCTGTTTGGAAAGCTCGGGAAAGGTCGGAAGAAAAGGCTTGTGCGAATGGGATATGGCGTAGCTCCTCTGCGAGTCGCATTGCCTGAGAAATCCCTGTTGTATTTAATGCAATATCTGTCTGTCCTTGCAGTCGCCTTTCTACATTCCAATCTGTTTCCCCATGCCGGACGAGATAAATGGAAGGAAAAAAGGATTTACTCATGAAAGGGAACGACTATCTGAGGCAAGTCCCATAGTATGTAAGCCATTGTCGACATACACAATTGATCCAGTGATGGCAGATGCGAGGGGAGAACAAAGGAACGCCGCCACATTTCCAATCTCGGATGCTAATAGTTCTTTTTGTAGAGGTCCATTTTCTTGGGAATAAGCAATCATTTGATCGATAAATCCTATTGCAGTTGCCGCGCGACTTCCTAACGGGCCGGCAGAAATTGTATTCACCCGAATTTTATTTTTTCGACCGACTTCCCAAGCTAATGTTTGCGTGTCGCTTTCCAAAGCAGCTTTGGCAGAGCTCATTCCTCCACCATATCCTGGAATGACCCGTTCTGAAGCAATATAAGTCAGAGAAAGAGTCGCACCGCCTTCATTCATATGCGGCAATAGATGAGAAAGTAAACTAATGAAAGAATAGGAAGAGGAACTTAAGGCTGCTAGATACCCTTTTCTGCTTGTTTCTAAGAGGGGTTTTCGGACTTCGGGGGCATTCGCCAGAGAATGGATGAAAATGTCTATCTTTCCAAAATCTTGCCCGATGGCTTTCGCAACTTCAGATATTGTATATCCACCTACATCTTTGTATCGTTTATTTTCTTGGATATCGGAAGGAACATCTTCAGGGAAATCAAAAGAAGCGTCAAGAGGATATATTTTGGCAAATTCCATTAAGGACCCATTGGACAATCGGCGAGAAGCATCAAACTTTCCTGCCTGTAGGCTCGTTGTAAAAATTTTAAGGACAGGGGTCCATGTCCCTATGAGAAGAGTCGCGCCAGCCTCTGCAAGAGCTTTTGCGATTGCCCATCCAAATCCTTGGTCATCACCAATTCCGGCAATGAACGCTTTCTTTCCCGTAAGGTTAATTTGTAACATATTTTTTTTAATAAACTATGTAGATAGCTTTATGGTTATGAGAGGAAAGAATATCATTTCTTATTGCTTATTGCAATATTTTTTAACTTTTTTCTTAGGGCGCGTCGTCAATTGCTAATAGCCTCTATTCAAGATGATTTCTCAAGCGGGTGATAACGTTGCTTCATAGGCCATATCTTTGAATATTGCCTATGAAGCAACGTTATCACCCGCTTGGAAAGAACTTGAATAAAGGTTTATTATCAATTAACGACCCGCCCTAGGAACCTTGGCCCCTTTTTTTCTTGCCTCGGAAAGACCTATGGCTATAGCTTGCTTTGGATTTGTTACTTTTTTATGACTTTTTCCCGATTCTAGCTTTCCTTCCTTCATTTTATGCATCGCTTCTTTTACGGTTTCTTGCGATTTTTTGCTGTATTTTGTCATATATAGACACCTAATTGTGAATTTTTTTTTGAAGATCGTTGAGAGAAATATTGAACTGATTTGAAACGGACTTGAGAATGGAAATCCGAAATTTTTCCAATTGATTTGAATATCTCGCAGCGCTCATTTCTTCTGTGAAGAGAAATCGATTGATGTAAGAAGCCACTTGTTGGCATACGGTATATAAGAAATTCATTTCCGTAAGAGAAAGAGGTTTTTTCTTTGTTGGAAAATAAGCCAGAACCCCAAGGGTATTTTTTAGAAATTGAATGGGAATGTAAAACCCTTTTGCGGATGGCAGAACAGAAGTAGACCATCCTGCATTTTTTCCATTTTGATAGGTCCATAAAGCAACGCCTTGTTCCTTTTCTTCTTGTAGAGATGGAAGAAAACTATCAAAAAGGAGTGATTTTTCCTCACTTTGATTTTTCATTAATAGATCGAATTTGCCATCAAAAATTGTTGCCAAATGATCAGAAACGGTTTGTCGAAGTGTGTGAAAATCTTGTGCGAGGATAATTTCTTTTTCAATTTCATAGAGGTGCAGTACTTTTTTTTCCCGAATTTTTAATATCCTATCTTGTCTTCTAATATTCACCGTTGAAATTCCCAAAATAGCTGCTGTACAAAAATAAATGATGGTGAGGATAAGATCTTCTCCGTGAGGTAGGGCAAAAGACATGAGAGGAGGCATAAAAAAGAAATTCCAAAAGATAGTACTCAATAGAGCAGCTAAAAAAATGGGTCCAGGTCCCACAAAAAAACTGAGAAATAAAATTCCAAGTAGGAAAATTTGACCAATCGACTTATACCCTAAAAAAGACAAAGACAAAAATCCAATACCTAAGATTGCCAACGAGGTGAAAATCGCAAGGCAATATTCATACACTGTATTTTTTTTGATTTGAGCAAAAGCTCTTGTCATTTTCCTCTTCTCTGCTCGCAAGATAACTAAATCCAACTGAGGATTTTTTTCTCCGAGATGCATGATGAAATTTTTGCGAAAAAAATTGAAAATCGGAGAGGGGTCTGGATGACCTAAAATGAGCTGTGTCACATTTTTAGATTTTGCAATGCTTTGTAGACCTGTTGCAATATCATTGTCTAAAGTTGTGATGACTTCTGCTCCTAGGTCTTTTGCAAGAGCTAAATTTTCATTTAATTGGCTCTGTTCCTCATCTGTTAGCACGGCGTTTGTGTCTACATACACTGCTACCCAAGGAGAGTCTAATTCGAAAGCTCTTCTTCTCGTTCTTCGTATGAGTTGTTGTGAACGGGGATTAGGGCTAATTCCCACCATCAACTTTTCCCTTGTTTTCCATCCTTTTCCTCGAGAAAGAATCGAATGTAGATCGTGATCCACTTTTTCAGCAGTAAAGCGAAGAGCAATTTCTCGAAGGGCAGTTAAAGTATCAATTTTAAAAAAATTTTGCGCTGCTAATTTTGACTGATTTCCAAGATACACTTTTCCTTCTTTTAGCCGTTGTAACAGTTGTTCAGGAGAAATATCAATCAGTTCAATACTTGTTGCTCGCTCAAGAATGAGATCGGGTACTGTTTCTCGAACTTGAATTTCTGCGAAACTTTCGACTAAGTCTTTTCGACTCTCTATATGTTGTACGTTGAGTGTGGTATAGACATCAATTCCTTTATCCAATAATTCGATCACATCTTGCCATCTTTTCGCGTAATTGGATCCTGGAACGTTTGTATGAGCCAGCTCATCGACGAGGACAAGAGAGGGGTTTATTTCGATGATTTTTTCCAAATCCATTTCTTCAAAAATAGATTCCTTATATGTAACTTTTTTTTCTGGGATAATGGGTATCTCTTTCAACATCCCTTCTGTTTCTTTGCGCCCGTGAGTATTAATGACTCCTACAACGACATTGACCCCTTCTGCAAATTTTCGATTCGCTTCTTCCAGCATCGCATAGGTTTTTCCAACGCCAGCAGACATTCCGAAAAATATTTTCAACTTTCCCGATTTTGTTTTGTTTTCTTCTGCTTGCACAGCTTTTAGTAGTTCATCTGGATTGGGTTGGTTATCTTCGTTCATAGGCCGCTCTTTGGAAATTCTTTATCTAATAGTTGGTTCAGAAAAAGTACATTGACATGAGGAGAGCCAAGCACTTCCATTTTTCCTTCCGTTTGATTATCGATCATGGAATTGAGACGGGCGATTTGCTCGGCGTTCAAGGAACGGGCGTTTGCGATTCTTTCTACTTGATAAAAAGCCGCTTGAGGGCTGATGTGAGGGTCTATATTACTGGCAGAGGCATATAATAAATCGGTCGGGATTTTTTCTTTCGGAAGAGAAGTATTTGCCCATTGTTTGGCCCTTTCCTCTACCATGTTTTTTAGAATTTTGCTCGTAGGTCCTAGGTTGCTGGCAATTGCAGGAACAGTATTATAGTTAGTTACAGAAGGGCGAGACCAGAAATATTCGTTCTTGGTAAAAGATTGTCCTATCAAGATAGATCCGCGCAATTGCCCATTTTGGTATATCAAACTTCCATACGCTTTCGATGGCATCGTTGTCGTTGCAATTTCTGTGATGAGCCATGGATAAAAACAACCGGTAAGTAGGGTGATAACAATAAAAAACTTACACGTAATCTTATACATAGGTTCCTATGTAAGGCCTAAAAAATGAATGATAATATTAATCACTTTAATGCCGATAAACGGGGCTATTAATCCACCTAAGCCATAGACAAGTAAATTGTGTTTTAAGAGTTTTTGCGCCGACTCTGGTCGATAGGCAACTCCCTTTAAGGCAAGGGGGATTAAAATAACAATAATGATTGCATTAAAAATGATTGCGCTCAAAATAGCACTTTGATGAGAGTCAAATCCCATGATATTTAAATGGCTAAGAGGTCCTTCGATTTCGCGAGATGGGTGGTATAGTTGACTGAATAAGGGGGGAATAATGGCAAAATACTTAGCCACATCATTGGCAATGCTGAAAGTGGTTAATGCGCCTCTTGTCATGAGGAGTTGTTTTCCAATTTCCACAATTTCAATCAATTTTGTTGGATTGCTATCTAAATCAACCATATTTCCAGCTTCGCGCGAAGCCTGTGTCCCTGTATTCATAGCCACTCCTACATCTGCCTGAGCAAGTGCTGGTGCATCATTCGTTCCATCTCCAGTCATTGCGATGAGATGGCCTAATTTTTGTTCTTCTCGAATCAGATTAAGTTTAATTTCAGGGGTTGCATTGGCGCGGTAATCATCTACACCGGCTTCTACAGCAATGGCTGCTGCTGTTAAAGCATTATCGCCAGTAATCATGACAGTTCTAATTCCCATTTTTCTCATTTCTTCAAAACGCTCTTTGATTCCCCCTTTAATGATGTCTTTCAAATAAATGGCTCCTAGAACGACGTTTTGATCAGTGACGAGCAGAGGAGTTCCTCCCTTCTTTGAAATATCTTCTACCACAGAAGTAAGAATTGCTGGAAAATCCCCCCCCAGTTTTTCTATGTAAGTCTTGATCGCTTCCACTGCACCCTTTCGGACGGAACGGTACACATTTCCTTGTTCATCTAAAAAATCGATTCCACTCATCCGATTTTGTGCGGAAAAAGGGATGATTTTTGCTTTTTGAGCGTCCAAAGATTCTGCTCGTAAATTAAATTTTTCTTTGGCAAGAACAACAATAGATCTTCCTTCGGGAGTTTCGTCAGCCAGAGAAGATAATTGCGCAATTTGTGCAACCTGTTCTTCTGTACTTGACGGCGAAGGAATAAATTCACTCGCCATCCGATTGCCGAGTGTAATCGTTCCCGTCTTATCTAATAAAAGAAGATCTATATCGCCCGCCGCTTCTACCGCTCGTCCGCTTTTTGCAATCACATTTCGGCTGATGAGCCGATCCATTCCTGCAATGCCAATGGCATTCAATAATGCACTAATTGTTGTCGGAATAAGGCAGACGAGCAGTGCGATAAGAATTTGAGGAGTAATCGTATTAGATAAGTTTTCGTGGAAGACAGAAGCACTGAATTCAGCGAATGCTTTTAGTGAAATTACAGATAGAATAAAAATCATTGTTAAGGCGGAAAGAATGATAGAAAGGGCAATCTCATTAGGAGTTTTTTTTCGTTCTGCTCCTTCAATTAAACCGATCATTCGATCTAAAAAACTATTCCCCGATTCTGAGGTGACTAACACAACAATTCGATCGCTCACAATTCGAGTTCCTGCTGTGACAGCACTTCGATCTCCTCCGCTTTCACGGATAACAGGGGCAGATTCTCCTGTAATTGCCGATTCATCAACAGTAGCTATTCCTTCCACTACTTCACCATCTGCCGCGATTATATCGCCCGCTTGGCATACAATGAGATCTCCTTTCTTTAATTGCGTAGCTGGAATGACTGTTTCTTTTTCGTTATCCAGCTTGCGAGCCACATTTTCAATTTTCGCTTTTCGAAGACTTTCTGCTTGTGCTTTTCCTCGTCCTTCCGCTAGTGCGCTAGCGAAGTTGGCAAATAAGACAGTAAACCACAACCACAAGGTGACTTGAAAATTGAAGCTTTCGAACCCATTTGTAAACATCTGAGAAATCATAAGGTAAGTAGAAAAAATGGCTCCTAAATAAGTGACAAACATGACTGGATTTTTCACCTGTTCGAAAGGAGAAAGTTTGAGAAAACTTCCTTTTAAAGCACTTATAATGACTTGGATAGAAAAAGAATTGATAGAATCGTTTTTCATATTAGAAAGATTGTCCTTCACGCATAAGAATGTGTTCCACAATAGGTCCAAGAGCCAGTGCGGGGAAAAAAGTTAATACTGTCATAATCAACAGCAATGCCATAAGAAGAATGCTGAATAAAAATGTGTTTGTTTTAAGTGTTCCTGCAGACACTGCAACGAGATTTTTTTGTGACAGATTTCCTGCAATAGCCAAACTGGATAGGAGGGTCGTCGCTCGACCAACAAGGACACAAAATCCAAGAATTAGATTGAAATAGGGGGTATCCGCTTGTAGACCTTTAAAAGATGACCCGTTGTTCACTGTGCTTGAGGTAAAAGCATAGAGCATTTCAGTAAATCCATGAGGACCTTTATTTTTCAATGCAGCCACAGCGGAAGGAATCGATAGAGAAAGGCTTGTCCCTAATAGAATGAGTAAGCAAGGAATGAGAATCGCAAAAATTGTCCATTGCATTTCTCGTTTCTCAATTTTCTTTCCTAAGTATTCTGGAGAGCGTCCCACCATGAGCCCAGCTAAAAATACGGCGAGTAAAATATACAATAGCATCACCGCCAAACCAACACCTATTCCACCAAAAATCGTTCCCCCCATAAGCATGAGAAATAAAGATACTCCTCCCGCCATTGGAGACAAACTATCCATTGCTGTATTCATAGACCCATGAGAAATTGCAGTGGTTGCTACTGACCAGAAAGCACTATTCGTCACGCCAAAGCGCATCTCTTTTCCCTCTAATACTGGATAGTATTCTAGCACTGGATTAGGCTGCCATTCATAATATAAAGAAATGGCAGCAGCTAATATAAAAAAGGTCGACATTACGCCTAAAATGGCAATGCTTTGTTTTCGAGAGTTTACTAAAATTCCATACATGTAGACAGAAGAAACCGGGATAGAAAAAATAGCAATTAATTCAAAAAAATTAGACAGGGGAGTTGGGTTTTCGAATGGGTGGGCACTATTCGCATTAAAAAAACCACCCCCATTTGTTCCTAATTGTTTGATCGCTACTTGTGAAGCAACAGGTCCCATTGGAAGAAGTTGCTTTTCTCCTTCCCACTGAACGGCTTCTTGGTAGGGTTGAAAATTTTGAATAGTTCCTTGACTGACTAATAAAAGGGATAAAAAGATCGAAAGAGGGAGAAAAAGATAGACAATAGCCCGAGTCACATCGACCCAAAAATTGCCAATAAGTCCCGAGGACCGCTTGATTCCTCGAATCAATGCAAGAAGAATCGCATTTCCTGTTGCCGCGCTTGCAAAATTTTGCACTGCTAACCCAAGGAATTGAGATAAATAACTGAGAGTGTTTTCTCCACGATACGCTTGCCAATCCGTGTTTGTTGCAAAGCTAATTGCTGTATTTAGGGCCAATAAGGGATTCACTGATGGAAGTTGTTGCGGGTTAAATGGGAGCCATTGTTGGGTGAGTTGAAGAATCCAAACAAAAAGAAAACCAATTCCATTAAAACAAAAAAGAGCTTTTGCATAGGTTTTCCAATCCATCTCGACAGTTGGATGAATTCCAGAAAATCGATAAATTGCTTGTTCAATGGATGAAAAAACTCGGATTTTTGGGAGAGAATCAGAAAAAATATAGGCCATGTAGGTGCCAAGGATGGGAACGATGATCAGGAGGACAAGAATAGTGACGAGTAATTCAATACCATCTAATTCTGCCATAGAGACAATCCCGAAATTAGAATTTTTCTGGGTATAAAAGCGTGTAACCAAGATAGAAAAGAAGACAAATGCTTATTATCCCTCCAATCAAAAAATCCACTATTACACCTCATTGGCGAAACTATAGGAGACACTTTAGATAATCAATATTTTTTTGAAAAAATAATAAATTTTAAAATATCTTCTTGTGTGATAGAATTTTTCCCGATGCGTAGCTTTGTAAGCAAATATAGCCAGTATTTTGTTGCGTTTGTTGGATTGATTCTCGTCGCATATGGTGGTGGTCGATTATACTATCATTTGACGGGTGGATTCACGGTAGGTAACATTCATTCTGATTTTTCTTTCCAACCGCAATGGGAAGTCCGTCCCTTATTCACTGAAGAAGGGCAGGAATTAGCTTCTGCCATAGAACAGTCCTATTTTTACTTAGGAAAAGGGTGCCAATCTTACGTTTTTCTAAGTGGTGATGGGGAGTATGTTTTGAAGTTTTTTAAATACCAACGGTATCGTTTGCATCCGTGGTTAGAATATTTTCCCTCTCTTTCTGCAGTTGTAGAGTTTCGGGAACAAAAAAAAAGACAAAAATGGGAAAAGCTCGATCATTTTGTCCAGAGCTGGAAACTAGCCTTTGAACATCTGAAAGAGGAAACCGGCCTATTATTTGTCCATCTCAATAAAACCGATAACCTGATTGACAAACAGCTGACATTATATGACAAAATGGGACGTAAGCATAGTATCAATCTAGACAATATGGAGTTTTGTATTCAACGTCGCGCACAGATGTTGTGTGATGTTTTATTGGCCTATAAAGAAGAAAGAAAAGAACGAGAAGCGAAAACTCTCATTCACGAATTATTTCAGCTACTCCTTTCAGAGTATAGAAGAGGTTTAGGAGATCAGGATCACGCACTCATGCAAAATACAGGAATTGTCGACGGAAAGCCGATGCACATCGATGTAGGACAATTTGTCTGGAATGAAGAGTTTAAAAAACCCTTTATTTTTCACCAGGAATTATTTACGAAAATGTATAAATTTAAAAATTGGCTCCATTACAATTATCCCGAATTGGAAAAAGTGGTAGAAGATGAGTTGCAACAAATCATAGGAGACAAATACCTTACAATGAAGCCGTTGTTTCGGAAAAAGGAATTACACTAGGGAAATCAATGGTAGGATTTGTAATGAGGTTAAAATAGTTCGTAAATAGATTTACCATTACTACAAGAATAATATCCACGAGTTCTCCGTCACTCACACCCGCTTTTTTGAGAGAAGCGACTTCTTGGTCTGTCACTTGTCCCCGTTTTTCCACCATTGATTTGGCGAAGTGCAAAATGGCATTCTCTTTTTGATCAAGCGACTCTCCATGACGGGCTCTAGCAATGACATCTTCTTGCATCCCAGCCTTCTTCGCAAGGGCTGTATGAGCGGATAAGCAATACTCACATCGGTTTACTTCTCCTACAGCAAGGGAAATTTGTTCCCGAAGCTGGGGAGATAAACTCGTTTGATTCGCAGCCTCGCTTAGATTGAGGAATCCTTGCAAAGTAATGGCAGAATTTCCCATATTTTGGAAAATATTCAGCACCTTACCCATTTTTTTCTCGATTCCCCCATACAATTCTTTTAGTTTCCCTTGTGCTTCTGAGGGGGTAATAGGTCGTATTCTTGGCATAATTTTATCCAACTCAGGGTTTTATCTACGCGATTTTGCAGAACGTTTTCTTGTCGAAGCAGATACCACTTCTTCTTGGGTAGCTTCCTCATTGATTCCTTGCGTAAAGAATCCCCCTTCTGCCAAATCTGTCAATTTTTCGTCTGCTGAACTTTCTTCATCCAATGATTGTTGAAGAATATCAGCAATTTCATCAAAATCGACCCGATCTTGGCTTTCGGCAGCATCATGTAAATGGCGGGCAAGAGCTCGAGCAGAGCCATAACAAGAAATTTCGTAATGTTCAATTTTTTGGCAATGGACGATAATTCCGGCATCTTGTACTGCAGGAGATTGCTTTTTCTTTATCCAAGCTTCGGTATCCTCCACGATTCCCTCTAATGCTCTAGAAGTTACTCCTGTTGGATTCTCATTGATTTCTTTAAAGATTTTTTTCAATCTTTGGAGTTGATTCTTTGTTTCGTCGAGATGAGAGGCTAATGCTTCTTTTAACTCTTCATGCTCTACTTTTTGCATTACTTTAGGAAGATTCGTAATGATTTGATTTTCTATGTCATATAATTCCCGCAATTGATCAACAAATAACTCGTAAAAAGCATGCTGTTTCATACACAACCCCCTAATAATAAGTTAACTATCTAAATTGCACTGTAATTCAAGTCAGAGATTGAGGCAATCATAAAAAGAGATTTCCCTTTGCATTTTTATTATTCCGTCATAGTGTGAGGGAAAGAAAGCCTTCTACCCTATATGAAAGTGAAGAAGACCATTTTTCTTGTGTATAGTCGATTAATTTTCAATTTTAATCGCCTATACCAGCGGATTAATTATAAGCTAGCCGTGAAGGTAGCTTTGACGGCTGTACTAAGCGTATATTTATGTAGGGGAATGGATCACTTTCTATCCCACCCGGAGAACGTAATTGGAGGACTTTGGTGTGTGATGGCCTCAATTGTTGTCATGCAAAATAATATAGGGGGCACTTATAAAGCTATCTGGACCCGTTTTCTTGGGGTATTGATTGGCTCAGTAATAGGAGCGTTTGCAGCACACATTATTGGAACTGAAATCGAAGTATTTGGATTGGCAATAGCCCTCACAGTGATTCTATGTTCATTATTGGGAGTACCTGATAATTATCGAATTGCTTCCTTATCAGTGGCGATCATTTTACTTCCTTGGAAATCAAGTTCGCTTGGAAATCCGTGGATTTATGCGTTTTTTCGATTTTTAGATACATGTGTTGGGTTTTTTGCTGCGATTATTGTTTCGCACATGATCTGGCCTTCACAAGCACTCATGAAGATGCGACTTACGATGTCAGAGATATTTTATTTATTTCGGGAATATTTCGAATACATCTTTCACACTGGATCTGGGCATGTAAAAAAAGAAAACCTCTTGCAAAAAACAGAAAAAGAAATTGATGAAGCCTTTGTCCAAAGCCAGGCCATTCTCGAAGAAATAAAAGTTGAGGCTCGATTGCAATTCGCGCCTTTAGATCTCTGGGTCCATTTGATCGACTGCGAGGGAAGGCTATGGGAACATTTTCGGGCATTGCGTGAAATTTTTAATGAAGATTTTTCTACAATTCTCGATGAGGAATTGAAGAAAAAATTCCAAGAAGTGGTGGGCGAAATTGAGCTTGCCCTTAAAGATCTTTCTTCAAAATTAAAAACAGGCCAATCTTCGTTTGATTATACTATATTGGATCGCCTCCAAGTCTCTTTACAAGAAGAAAGAATTCGATTTCGTTCAACACATACTATAAAAAAATATCAGCTTGATATTGTAGAAGATTATTACGTTCTTTTTTATCAAATTAGACAGATCTTACTTACGTTGAAGCAATTTAATACATATTATGAGAATTTGAACTCCTCTTAATTTTCTTCTAAGATAGGTCTTATGGTTTCTTTTTTTTTAAAGAAATGGAGAGAATGGATTGAAGATAGTTTTTCAATGCAAGAATTCTTCTCTCACAAAAAAACTAATAAACGGATTCTATGTATTGATGATGAACCTTCGTTTTGTCATTTCGTTCAACAAGTAGGGCGCGCTCTCCATATACAAGTTACTATCTGTTTCAGTTACTTTGAGGCGAAAGAAAAAATAGAACAATTGCCAAGCTATGATGCCTTTATCGTCGATGGTTATCTTCCGGATGGTTCAGGAATAGAATTGATTGCCTGGATGAGAGAAAACAAAAAAATTTCTGCTCCGATTGCTTTTGTTTCCCGTATTTATCATGACGCAGCAAGTTTTAGAATTTTGAAAGATGTTCTTTCTGTGCATTATGTTTTGGAGAAACCGCTTCAGCTCCATGAGCTTCACCAACTTCTTTTACTCCTCTGCAATGTGGAATCACCTAGACAAAAAACAATTGCTTCCAACGATGTTTTTTCTCGTTTGCAAATGGATTACAAGAAAACCATTCCGAAGAAAATAGAAAGGATAGAACACATGGTATTGGCCATTCAAAGAGATCCTTCCATAGAACATCTTCATCGCCTGTATGTCGAAATGCATAAGATGGCGGGAAGTGCGGGATCCTATGGGTATCATGCAGTAAGTGCGATGTGTTTAGAAATTCAATATGAGCTCATCCAACAAATAGAACTAGCCAAAAAAGGGCAGCTCAATCCTGTATGGCTATTTTCATTAGAAGATTTTTTGACAAATATCAAACTCCACTTTCAAATAGGTCTCCCATTTATTGGCTTTGACCCATCTCTCCATAAGCCTTATCCAGAGGTATCCGTTTATATAGTCCAAGAAAATCAAGTTGATATCAAACTATTATCCACTCTTCCAAGTCAAGTCGTTGGCGAATGGGAATCAGATCTTGGCAAAGCAATGAAAAAAATACTGTCTCCTGATTTTTTTCCGAATATTCTGTTAGTGAATTCCGATTTCCCTTCTTCTTTTCTTAGAGGATATGATCTGCTTAGAGCCTTTTATCGGAAAACTGAAACTTTTGCAACGTATGCGGGAATAATTGTAGATTCTGCCGAAAAGGAAAAACAAGTAGAAGCTTTTAGAAAGGGAATCTCCCTGATTTGTAGTTTGCCATCTACTCTCTCCCCATTTTTTTCGTTATTAGCCCGTATTCCATTTCCTTATCTTTCCCCTTCTCCAAAAAGAAAAATCGGTCATGTGCTCATGAAAGAATGGAAAAAAAGGGGACATGTAAAGGAAAGCGAAGATCACCTTATCGAAAAAAGAGAAATCTTTACACAAGTACTCCAATACCAGATTGAACGTGCATCACCAGAAGAAATCATCGTCATTTGTTTATTGCAGTTTGGCAATTTCGATGTCCTCCCTAAAAATAGACGACATGAGCTTTTGGATTATATGCGAGAAGAATTTGAAAACTTATTAAAAAAACAAGAAATTATTTCTTATCTTGGACATGGAGAATGGACGATTGCATTTAGGGGATTGGATCCTTTGTTTGTTCGTCTATTTATGCATTCCTTTGTATTGGACTTAACAAGACATATCACAGAGGTTTTTGGTAATATTGAAGTGGTGATTAATACAAGCGTTGTGGTGGTCACTAACGAAACAGCGACACATTCATTACATAGAGCAAAAAAACTCTTATCTCAGATACAAGAACCGGATACATCCTTTATTTTCGACCCATCTTATCCCTTTCAAAAAGAACTCTTCGTTTTTGATACAGAGAATCAAGATATCAAAAAATTTGCAGAAAAAATGAAGGAACGGGGATTTTCACTTTTCGATAAACGAGAAGAGGAAGTTTTTTTTCAGAAACAACACTTCCCGTTGCTTATTTTATCCCAAGATTTTTTGGAAAAAGACAGTGGGCTGATCGAAAATTTTTTCCATTTCCGACATAGAATGACGTTTTATACACTTAATAATGACAAATGGGAAGAAGTTCTATGGGAAATCTTTGAGAGAATTGCGTATTTTGATTATCCGTTTGGTTTAGTCATCCTTATTACTTCATCAAAGGATACCAACACGAAAAGTTGATATTCTAGTAAATATCTACCACAGATGTGATCTCTGTGGGCTCTGTGGTAGATATTGTTCTTGTCATGCAAAACTCTAGCAATTTTTCGATACAAAGCGAGTTTTAGAAAGAAGCAAGGCTATTATAATTACAAAACACCCTCTTAGGGCGTGTCATCGATTGATAATAAACCTTTATTCAAGATTATTTCTCAAGCAGGTGATGACACGCTTTATGAACTTTTTATTTTTTAATGATCGTGACTTTTACAATTTTGACATCTTCTATCGGTCGATCTCCTGGACCTGTCTTTGTATTTTCTATTTTTTGAATAATGTCATATCCTTTTGTGACCTCGCCAAAGATCGTGTGCTTATTATTTAACCATGGAGTATTGGCTGTGGTAATAAAAAATTGGCTTCCATTGGTCTTGGGGCCAGAATTCGCCATGGCGAGCAGTCCTTTTCGGTCAAATCGAGCTTCATTGGAAAATTCATCTTCAAAAGGAGCTTTCCAAATAGATTGCCCTCCTCGTCCAGTTCCAGTGGGATCTCCCCCCTGAATCATAAAGTTCTTAATGATTCGATGGAAAATAACTCCATTGTAGTAGCCTGATTCTGCGTGTTGTAAGAAATTCTCCGTCGCTTTAGGGGCAATATCTGGCCATAAGGTGACTTCAAATGTTCCTTGGTTTGTTTCGATTGCGACAATTGGTTTTGCTTGCATGACATTCTCCGTTGCTTGGATGGGGATCAAAAAAGGGGCTAAAGAAATCGTTAAAGTGAATAGTCTGGAAAAGATATTTTTCATTGTTTTCTCCTTGTGAAAAAAAATCATAACAAAAAGAGAAAAAAGCCAGTAGAAAAAAAAGGAATCTGATAGGATGATGAAAAAGAGATCAACACCGATGAGAGGAGATACAGCATGAAAAAACAGCTTATTTCGTTCGTTTTCATAGGTCTCATATGTACAGCATCTTCCTATGCAAATTACTACCAAGAAAGAGCGTATGTACAGGAAAGAGAGTATGTGCAGCCCACGCAGCCTACTGAAAAAAAAGAGGAAAACCTGGCTTTGATCACAAGTCCTCCTAGCAACAATACCAGATGGTTTAAAAATCCAGAAAATCGAGAAGCTTATCTTCGAGGAAATCAGTATCGCGATGCAGATGAAGACTACTATCCAAATCAATACCAACAAAATCGAAGAACAGGGAACCAATATCCCAACTAAAAACAGAGCAACTAAAAACAGACCAACTCAACTAGAAATCGGCCGAAATCTTAATGGGAGAAAAGAATGCGCTTTATATTCAATTTCATACTCTTTGGAATTCTATTTTATTTGATTTACTTGGCCTTCCCAGAGACTTTTTACACACTAGTCTCTTGGGTAGACAAGTTGACAGGACTTATCAAAGAACTCTATTTTCAATTAGTCGACAAATTCCAAGAATGGATGCAAAAACCTTCTGCTCCTAAAGCATTGTTTCGGCTATTACAATCTTAGTCATTAGACTCTGTATCTTGATCCGAATATAAGAGAGGACCAAATACCGGAACAGAGGGTTCTTTTTTAAAAAAAGATGTGAAAATTCTAGAGATAGAGCCCTTCTTTTCATCCCATATTTGTGTGAACCTGTTTGTTGTTTTTGCTACGTTCCGACTCTTTTCCCACTTCTCAAACCCCTTATCCCAATCATCACTACCTATGTCTGTATAGGTAGGCTCTTCCTTGGAAAACCGTGTTCTGAGACTAGCAAAACAATCAGAGGCTACTTTTTGTAATTTTGCACAATATCCTGGTTTTTGCATCCATGTAGATAACCTGCCCGGGATTTGACAACCCCAATCTAGGATGGCTAAAGAGTGTGTTTTTAATGAATTTGTTATTGGCATAAAATAAAACCTGTATGTTATTTTTATTAAAATTATCTATTTTTATACTACTATTATATAGTATTTAATAATTAAATCACAAGTTTTTTAACTAATTTTTAACTAAAATTAGGCTCTACGAGGGGGAAATGGGGTGATTATATAAATAAGAAGGCTAATTACAGCCGCAAAAAAGCACCAGACAGAAATAAAGGCTTGGGTATAAAAATAATCAGCGAGCAAATAAGCAATCAATGTAAGGATCCCGAAGAGCCACGCTTTTTTGAGGCTAGAGATAAAACAAGGGAGTAAGACAATCATTGGATAAAGATAGGTCTGATCCGACGCTCTTCCTATATAATGTAAACTATTTTTTACAATTTCAACATGAGGAAAGGTTGTTAGTGCATACAAAAAATTTGAAATAGAAAGGGTAATTCCGGCGAGTAATGTAATAGCCAGAAGAAAACGGCGCCATTGTACCGTCTCTAGTTGGAGGATAGCGTGCGGAATCCAAATAGGCCAAACCAAAAAAGCAAAAAAAAGAAAGGTGTATTTGCCTACAAGAAAAACCGAATTTGAGTCAATCTGGCCTTTTAAATACAACCATATAAATCCTTCAGCTGATTGCTGAAGAGCAAAAAGGGAGGGAATGGCTGCTAGAAAAAATTGGGGGAAAGAGCGAACTTTTCTGAGAGTAGCTACCCCGATGATCGATAAAACGGCTGATGCAATAAAGCTTGCTTCGGCGGAAAAGCACATATGTGAAAAACTATCGCATCTCTTAATAAACAACAAGAGGTAAGAGTTTACAGATACCTCTAAGCAACAAAGTAAATAAGGACTTTGTCTACCCGTCTTCCATCCATTTTGATTACTTTGAAGCGAAAAGATTGCCAGAGAAAAGAATCACCCACCACGGGGATGCTCCCAATTTGTTGCATGCAAAATCCACCAAGGGTCCGATATATTTCTTTCTCTTCATTGGGCAATGAATCAAAATCGAATTGATCTTTCAGTTCATCGACTGGAAGCATCCCATCTACAAGCCATGAACCATCTTTTCTTTGAATAATTTGTATTTCTGGGGGCAATGAAGTACTAGGGACATCGCCAACAATGGACTCCAATACATCATGTAGGGTAATCAATCCTTGGACTCCACCGTATTCATCTGTCACAAGAGCCATGTGATCTGGTGTTTTTTTGAAAATTTCTAACAACTGGACCACCCGCATATTTTCTGGAACAAAAATGGGGGGTTTAACGGCATTTTTCACATTTACTTTTTGGGTTGTTAAGAGTTGCATGAGAATATCTTTAGAATTGATGAATCCCACTACTTGATCAAGTTCTCCCTTACATACTGGAAATCGAGTATGAGTCGAGGAATCCAATTTTTTTTGCAATTTCTCGAGAGGAATAGAAATATCAATCCATTCAATATCCATTCGAGGAATCATCAAAATATTTATCCTTCTGCTCCCAAGTCGAAAAATACTTTCGACCATATCATGTTCAATTTCTTTGATAACGCCGGCCTCCGTTCCTTCTTCCAAGATATGCTTGATTTCTTCCCCCGTGATTTTTTCTTGTCCTTTTTCCTTAGAAAAAAATCGAGCAAGATATTCAAAAGAAAGAACAAAAGGGAAAAAGAGTGTGATCATCGACTTGACAATATAAGCAGTAGAGGGGGCTAACTTTTTCCAGTGTAAGGCTCCCAATGTTTTGGGAATCATTTCGGTAAGAAAGAGCATTGTTAAAGTAAGAAGGATAGAAATATAGGTTAACCACTGATCGCCATACAATTCCGTTACCTTTGCTCCAACTCCGGCCGCTCCAAAAGTATGAGCAGCTGTATTCAGAGTTAAAATAGCAGCCAAAGGACGATCAATCCGAGATTTCATGTCGCTGAGTATCCGACCTGCTGCAGGCTTCTTTTTCTTTAAAAGACCAATATATCCAGTAGTACAGCAGAGCAAAACGGCTTCTAAAATAGAACATACAAAAGAGATAATGTGGGAAGCAAGATAATAAAAAAGTAAAACACCCATAAATCCAATCAGTAGTCAAATTTCAAGGCACAGGAGTCAAATTTCAGGCACAGGCAGGACTATCTATCTTTGCCTCGGTATACCCAAGTGGTCTCAAAATTTGCCACAAACCAAATTTTGAGACCACTTGGGTATATAATTACGATCATACTAGTTTCCAGATATTTTTTCACTTATGGGCTCATCTTAAGTCTATTTTCCTTTCAATGATTCTTGTTTAATAATCAAACGATAGAGGTCTGCCCTACACAGATCTGAATGATTCATTGTGCGAGGAGAGAGTAATGGTGTCCCAAAACCTGCCCCTTCCGTCGGTTCCCATTCATCCTGTGAATTATTTTTATGATCTCGAGTATTATCTTGAGAAAGAAAATCATTTGAATTAAGGGGTTCCGGTAGTTTCTCTTGTCCTGCTCCAGCTCCTTCCAATTCCTTTCGCAAAGGATCGAGTTCTGGTAGAGATTTGATAACAGCTCCTACAATTGCGCAATACGCCTCATCTGTTCGATAGGCCTGCTGCATTTGGTCATACTCTTTTAGGCACTTTGTAACCCGTTCTTTGATGAATTGTGGTGGGGTCGGAGGAGAAATAGGTTGTGAAACAAAAGAGGAGGAAATTGTTTTATTGGTTAGATTTTGTATGCCAATGGTTTGTAGTATTTTTAGTTGCTCGAGAAAACTTGCAAATTGCTGTGCTTGATGCAGCTTTTCCCCACTTCTTTCATTTAGGCGTCTTAGCTCTTCTGCTTCGAAGTCGTGTTGTCTTTTTCTAAAATAGAGAGATGCTTCACACCCACCAGCCAAAGCAAGCAAAGTTGTAGCAGTAATTCGGAGGGGGATACTTTCATTTTCATACATTGCCGCAATGGCTCCAAGAGCTCCAAATATTTTTGTCAGTCCAGAGCAGAGTGTAATGCCAGTGTGAACCCGTCTGCTGCGATGGCATGAGGTTTGTTCTGCTAATTCGTCCTTTCTTCCCTTAATTGTTTCTGTTAGGTTTTCCAATTCTTGAACAGATTTTTTCACATTTTCATAAATTT
>JABDGJ010000018.1 GCA_013286075.1 Chlamydiota bacterium | reverse complement strand
TTCATTCAACGAAAAATGCCTATTATTACTGATTCAGGTGGTTTTCAAGTATTCAGTTTAGCCTATGGCTCGGTCGCTGATGAATTAAAAAATCGAGGAACAAAGAAAACGGAAGGATGCGTACTTAAAATTACAGAAGAAGGTGTTCTATTTCGCTCGTATCGAGATGGCTCTAAAGCTTTTCTCACACCGGAAATTTCTGTCTTAGCACAAAAAGATTTAGGCGCTGATATCATTATTCCATTTGATGAGCTTCCCCCTTATCACTTTCCCTTGGATGAATTACAAAAATCACTTGATCGAACCCACCGTTGGGAAGAGCGGTCTCTTGCGCAACATCTCAACAATCCCCAAGGACAGGCTATGTACGGGGTCATTCATGGAGGAATTCATCTCGATTTGCGTCAACAGAGTTGTGATTTTCTAACTCGTTTGCCTTTCGATGGATTTTCGATTGGTGGCAGCATGGGGAAAAACAAAGAGGAAATGCATGAGCTTCTCCGCTTCACCCTTCCTCTATTACCTGAAGAAAAACCAAATCACTTGCTTGGCATTGGCGATCTTCCCTCTCTTGCCCGATCAATTCCTTTAGGAATTGATACGTTTGATAGTTCCTACCCTACACGAGCTGCACGACATGGAATTTTGCTAACGGCATCAGGAACATTGAACGTCACTAAAAGAGAATACGCTACACAATTTAGTCCAATAGATGAGCATTGTCGCTGTCCTACATGTTCCCATTTTTCTCTGGCTTATATTCACCATTTATTTAAAGCACGAGAACCCACTTGTATGGCTTTAGCTACTGCCCACAACCTTGCCTTTATGATAGATCATATGAAAAGATATCGAGAAAGCATCTTTGAAAATGAAGTATGAGAAATTCTCTTAAGAAAACCTATCCGGGTTACCGGATAGGTTCATAGATTTGTAGTTTATTTCTTTTGTATTGCGTCCTTAATGAGAGCAATCACTGCGGTAAGAACCCCACCACTGACTCCGCTTACCCCAACGTTTGCTAAAAAAGTGGCAAGATTAAACTCATGACCTGTCGCAGCACCACCAGACATGGCGTTTGTTGTCATTGTCGTTGCAAGAACTCCAAGAGCCTTTAAAATGAAGTCTCCTCCTGCTCCCCCCAATAAACCAATGATTGTATTGACTGCTGTTCCTAAGCTCTTTTTTCCAACAGCAGCTCCACCGACATTTCCTCCAACAGCACCACTGATCAAAGATATAATAAAAGGTACAATTTCCATTTTTCCTCCATTTAATAACTTAAGTTAACGTCTCCCTTGTAAGAAGTAGATAGAATATATGTCAATTTTTTTTTAATCGATGTTGACCCAAAAAAGACTTATGACTAAGTTCTCAAAAGAAGAATGGTTGAAAAAGATCGAATATCCCCTGAATTAAGGAGAAAAGTATGATGAAGTATATTTATGAGTTTATTGGGACGTTTTTTTTGGTATTTACCGTAGGACTTACGGTAGCCAATCCAGGTAGTATGGGATTATGGGCGCCTCTAGCAATTGGATCTATCCTAGCCGTAATGGTTTATGCGGGAGCCCATATTTCAGGCGGGCATTATAATCCAGCCATTTCATTTGCTGTTTTCTTAAGAAAGCAATTGGAAGCAAAAGATTTATGGATATATTGGGCTGTTCAACTTCTCGCTGGGGTTTTGGCTGCCTTATTGGTCGTGTATTTTAAAGGAGGAATGAACTCACAGGCTATCCCTAACCGCGATGTTTTAAAAATATTTTTAGGGGAATTTCTATTCACTTTCGCACTGTGTTACGTTGCTTTGCAAACAACAACAGTCAAAGCAACAGCAGGAAACTCCTTTTTTGGCTGGGCAATTGGGTTCACTGTTCTTGCGGGAGCTTATGCATTAGGTACAATTTCAAGCGCTGCATTCAATCCTGCCGTTGCCTTAGGAGTTAGTATACTTCGTTTAAGTCCTTGGTCGCATTTGCTCATCTATTTCTTCGCAAATTTATTGGGAGGAGCCGTCGCTGCCTGGTTGCTCAATGCTTCCCATTCCCGAAGTACTGCAAAATAATTCTAGCAAACCCATTCCACTATTCGAAGAGACAATTCGAATAGTGGAATCTCAAACTCTTGATTTTTTTTCACGAAAACACTAACCTACTATTCCCTCCCGCTCGGGTGGTGGAATGGTAGACACAAGGGACTTAAAATCCCTCGGTAGTAATACTGTGCCGGTTCGAGTCCGGCTCCGAGCAACTTTATTCTAGCGTTGAACATACCGGTATACCCAGTGAAGATCACCCTTCACGATTCTGCAAGTGAGTTAGTATAGCATCGGCTTTTATATGTAGCGACGCGTATTGTTGGGTGATTTCTCGACGTTGTTGAACTAGTTGGTTAGCTTGAGAAGAATGGATTTTTCTTGCGTCTTCCACCAATTGAATCAGTTTTTTCTTAAATATCTTCACCAGGTTCTTCCCAAGTTCGATTTATAAGGTTTAAAGGGACAATGATGTTCCACTTAGAGATCAATTTTTGAGAGCTCCTGCGCTGTGCCTCAGGATAGTGTTGGTTAGCTTTGAAGAAAAGCTACAGTATTGTAAAATTTCGGCTCAAGAAAATCTGCTTCTTTGAAAAATTATTGACTTTGCCAATTATATTTGGTAATATAAAGTACAAGGGGATTGCCTGTGCCTATTAGTGGAAAAGACTTGAGGAAGCTTTTTTATGATGCGGGTTATGAGCTTGTTCCAGGAGGAGGCAAGGGAAGTCATTGGAAATTAAAGAAGAAAGGTCTTCCGACAGTAATCATTCCTAATCATAAAGAACTTAAAAAAGGGACAGAGCACGCCCTTAGAAAAATACTAGAAGAATCAAAATAAAGGAAACATTCATGAAATATCATTTCAAAATACATAAAGAAGGCAATGGCTTCTGGGCCCAATGTATTGAATTGACTGGGTGCGTTACTGAGGGTGATTCCATAAGTGAATTACAAAAAAATATGCATGAAGCGTTAAATTTGTACGTCGAAGAAGCTGAAGATTCTAGAGATCTAGCTCATTTACCTGATGAATCTATTCAAGTTACCCGAAATATCGTTGAAATCCAGTTAGACCCTCAAATCGCTTTTGCTTTCATGGTGCGCTACTGCAGGATTAAGCACGGTCTTACACAACAACAAGCTGCAAAGAAAATGGGATTTGATACGATTTATAGTTATCAGAGATTAGAAGGCAAGAGATGCAATCCGAGCCTAAAAATAATTAGTAAGATTAAGCAAGCTTTTCCTGATTTTTCAATAGATTATGCTTTGAGTTGCTAACAAAAAAATTGGATTTTTTTTATATATTTAATTTAAGGCAAGAAAAGCCCAGCCATCGACGACTGGGCGCATCATTAAGGACGCTGATTTGTTTCTGCGCCTACGACGATAGAAGGTGTTCCTTCTTGTATGCTTAATGACACCGATAGATTACCTGTAATGAATTCTAAAAAGGGCTTCCAATTTGTTAAATTAGTACTGAGAACCAATTCTTGGCCTACACATCTTGCATAGAAGGTTTGTACGATTTTCACCGCTCCGAAGTTTTGTTCATTCTCTACTAAATTGACTAAATCACCTTTCAGAAAAAAGCTAATTGGTAAAGTTGTTTGAGCTGAAAATTCAATAGCTATTTCTGGATGATGCCCGAGCATGATTTCACTCAAGTCATTGTCTGCCAAATTACAGATATTGATAACCTTTAGGTTTTGAGAAACAGTTTCCCATGCCTTCAAATTGATTGGGAAATCAGCTGAAGCTGCAAAAGCTAATCCACAAGTTGCCATTAAAGCGAATGACATCATCGCAAGTTTTTTCATAATATTTCCTATTACTACGATTGTAGTATTTAAAGTTAAAAAAATTCACATATTGTTAAAAAGGTCTTAGAACATCCAAAACCTTCCTAAAAAAATCATCAAGAAAGCAATTCCAAAAGCGAAACAAGAAAAGATAAGGCGTGTTTTTTTGAATCGGATAGATGACGGTTGCAAAAGTATGTTTATCCGTTTGAGGGTTATATGTTTTGTCAAATGATGCGCAAAGATATGGTTAGTGTTCATTGAATGTCTCGCAGATTTGCAAACAGCAGCAGCCAAATCGGTTGAATCTATTCCATATTTTTTGCATTTAAGATCGCATCCTACTTCCTGCCCTTCTTCAATGCGGTCACACAACCATTTTGTCGGTATCCACCAGAAAAGGGTTCTTATGAAATTTAGAGTTAAACGTACTAAACTGTCCTTATATCGAACATGCTCTATTTCATGTGCTAAAACTGCTTCATATTCCTTTCTGGATAGATTTTTTGAAAGATGGTCAGAGATATAAATAACCGAGGAAACCAAACCTGCAACAAAGGGAGATCCATTAAGAGCAGGAGAAGTTAGAATCTTGACTCCATGCTTTCTAATACAGGAATACAAGACTGTGTTGCGCATTTTTTTACATAAAGGTTGAGAATTTTTGGCTAAAGATTCGAGGATTGTTAGAGAATGATAATATAGAAATGATTTCCTGATCACGAAACCTACTGTTACAGATAGCAACAATAGTACAAAAACTTTCAAAACAACAGGATTGATTGCATACCCAATAAGATCGGCAATAGTAAATGTCATATTACCTGGAACAGTGAACTGGATCCCCGAAGTTATTGGAAGAACAAGCCAATCAGTAATTGAATTCACCCCGCCAAACATTACGGACAGCATTCTTGTTCCCTTTTCGCAGTCCAATGGATTAACTCCTTGAGTATAAGACCATCTAGAGAAATCATATAAAAACAAATCTAACGGAAGTTTAATGATAGGGATCATTCTAAGAATTGCTGCAGCCCGTCCTTGTCGAATTCTAAATAGAAAAATTAAACCTTCAATCAAAAATGCAACTGTAAGAAATGCAAGAAAACTGTTTAGGAAAATATTCAGGATGAAAAAAGATGTTTTATCCATTTTTTTTCTCCAATCTCCGTTTGTGAATCAGTTTTTCGATTTCTTCTAAATCTTTATCTGTGATTTCATCCTCTACATCTAATAGATAACTAACCATTGCAGTAGGTTTTCCTCCGAAAATTTTATCTTGGATGCGCTTCAATATATTTTTAGAAGATGATTCATTTTGTGAGGCAATCCAATAGACATATTGCTTACCTTCTTTTTCCCTCGTTAATTCGCCTTTATCGGCCATTCTACTCATAACTGTCATAATGGTTGTATAACTGCCATCACTTCCCAGCTTTTCGTACACTTCGCGCACGGTCACCCGTCCACATTCTCGAATGATTTTGAGGATTGCTAATTCAAGTTCACCAAAACCGAGTTTTACCACTGTTCAACCCCTCTTTTCCTATCTTGATTTTAGAATCTACTACACTCGTAGTATTTAGTCAATTATTTTGCCTTTGCTAATTCCAATGAGAAAGTTAGCTGTTTCTTTTTAATTTTTGGTGGTAGAAGCTGTTAACCATATTCAGGACCATTTTCAGAAGTAGGCCTGGTATTTGTCTAGTTTTGTAAGAAACCGCTTCAGATAGTATGCAAGGTTTACAAGTCTTAATTTTTATCCCTGTAGGAATTGTCATGGGATACATCATGTATAAAATTAAAAGCCAATTCTTTGGATACATATTTGCAATATTTCCTTATCTAACATTTTTCTTGCTTAGCATACAAGATAGAGAAGAATGGGGGCACTATCGTGCCGTTGCTTTTTTGGCTCTCGCTGTTTCTTGTTTGGTTTGCTTTACCTTAAGAAAACTTACAGGATGGAAAGCAAGTCTTTCATCATCTTTCTGTCACTATGAGAAATTCATTATTTACAAATGGTCTTCTTACTGGTCCAGTACAAGCGCGATGTCCCACGATTTTTCCGAATAAATCAATATACTTAACGTTTTTTCGTTAGACTTTGTCTTGGAATCGTATCAGAGATATTCTACAAGCGGTGGTGCTCGATACCCCTTTGTTGTCTTGGTCTCCTCTGAAGACGCGGTTCAGTGATAGGCTGTAAAGTATGGCTATCTATATCCAGTGCACCTGCAATGCTGGGAGGCACCCATCCCCCACCCCCATAAGATTCTCCTATTATTTTTAGGAATTCTTCTGTAGGGGTAACTTGACGGTGGTCATACAAGGTTTCTACCTTGTCACCATTGACATGCCAGGTGTTCTTATCGGATACAAGCCTATACGTATTATAAAGAAATTGAAAGGCAAAATGGATGTCGGCAACAATTTGCTTGTTGGTAGGTAGGTTTTCTTCTGAACGCTGCTTACCGTCATCAGATGGTACTAAGTCCCTTATCTCAAAAAGAATGGGTTCACCCAATTGAACAGGTTGACCCGATCTTTGCCACTCTCCAGAGCTTGGTTCATATGTGATTGCCGGTTCTTTTTTATTTGGACTATTTATTTGGATTGAATTGGAGGCGTCCTCCTCCTCACTGTGATAGTATATGGGAATAAGGCACCATTTCTTTTCATTCTTAGGCTGATCGCTTTCCTGGTCAGGCAGATCAACACCCTCTTGGGTAAGCAGATAAATTCTTTTCTTCTTCAACGTCCCACCCCAATCCCCGAAGTCGTCCTTTGTATCCAAAGTGACCAGGAATCCGTTATATTCAAATATTTTTTCAATTATGACTATTCTACCTCCCGTATGACCAAAATGGCCTCTATTACTAAATTGTTTATTCGATGTTAAAGAGATCCTATCTTCGCCCACTGTTCTTTGTACTTTATATAGGCAGTCATTGGTAAGAATCGGATTATATAAGCTCATGTCCGTCGTTTCTTCTTTTACGCCCAACGCTGGTGACAAATAAGTCTGCATAAGAGTAGTTAATATAGTGTCAATGAATGTGGAATTTGGATCCAGCTCTTGTTTTAAAGCAAAAATATTATTCGAAAGACAGCGAATAATCGTATGACCTTTTTTTTTGTATGCCTGTAATAATTTCATTGCCGTCAGGTGGATACATATATGTATATTCATGACCTTCACGATTTTTGTGTTTTAAATACTCTGATTTTGGAACCTCCCTCCCTGGACATTTGCCATGTGGCGCCGTATAACGCTTATATGACTCATGAGGGTGTGTGTGTATGTCGTATTTGTCCTTCCTCTTCACGCTCCTATCTGCATACATTTGGAAGGCTTCACCTTGTTCATATAACTTCAATGATCTATCTATTCGACCAGTCTGCTTCTTGCTTGGGGTGCACTCTATATTTGGGATTTCAGTGTCAAGGACATAAACAGGCTTCGGCTGTGTCAGCGTATATTGATTATCTTTTAGAAATATGGAATATCCGTCGTTCACATACCCATACTCAATTTGCCCAAATGCCGAAATTATCACAGTATAACCTTCACCATCCTTGATAATCAGCTTTTCTTTCTTCAATGAGATAATAAAATCACCTCCACGAGGGTCTTTAAAAATCTTAACCGTGTATGCTTCATTTCTCGTGCCTATTTTATCTTGTAAAGGCTCGAATATATCTTTTGCTTTTTGCACTAACTCTTCTTCCAAAGGAAAAAACGCTCAAAGACTCATGCTTCTTTTCGTTCTTTGCCAACCCCGTTCCGCGGCTTGTTCTGTCACTATTTTGCACTACGCCATCGCTTGTTGTGTCACTCTTTTGTCCTATGCCGCCGAACGTTTGTTTCATTATCGTATAGATTTTACAGCCGAAGCCTATTAAATTCTTGCGGGAGTAGCTTAAAGAAGAGCATATTCTAGAATTGTTGCAGGTTGCTAATAACCTTGAGAAAATATATTTTGCGACATTTGCAACTTTCTGAACCGAATTCTTAACCACCGTCGGACAACTATTGATAAATGGCATTGACGGACAGGCATTAACCAATTTATTAATTGCATTATTAATCCAAAAACATGCGCTATCTCCCCTTAAATTTGACAAATTATTAATTGTTTTCGATTTATAGTCAAGTTTATGCCGTTATTGTTAGGTGTCATCAATTGATAATAAACATTTATTCAAGTTTTTTCTAAGCCGGTATATCACCCGCTTAAGAAATAATCTTGACCAGGGCTTTGGCGCAGCCAAAAATCCAAATTTTGAGACTACTTAGGTATAACTTTAACTTCCTTTTTAAGGTGCCAAGAAACAGCCTTTCCAAATAATTTTAAAATATGATAGCTTTTTTTATACATTAGCATATTATATAAATTAAAATAATTTTAAACGTTTTATACAGTGAGATATTAGTATGAATAATGATATATCTATTTATAACTTGATTAGAGAAAGTCAATCCAGCGATCCATGGATATTTGAAAAATGGTTAAAAATAAATAAACCAAGTTTAGAAATTCCTTATGCACACATTTTCTTGGCTTTTCACTATCTTTCGGAAAAAAAATCCACAGAACTTCCTCCTATGACAATAAAGCAAGTAAGTCCATCTTCAGATACTTTCGAACTAAGCAAAAGCTCAAAAGATATAGAAACTTCATCGTCAGATATGATAAAACGATTTGCAAAGTTTTATATAACTATTCCTGAAAGTGTTTCCGAACCTGATACATTAACATCTAAACAAAAACATTCAGAAATCACACCGTCAATAGCCAAGGCTGTTTTACAAGGAGAAGCCGGTATTACGACTTCAAGTGCAACCAAGCCTATTATTGGTAGTCTTTCTGCGGGGCCATGCGTTATTATTTCAATGTATAATAAAAAAACTAAAACTTGTGCTGTTGCTCATATTGATGCACTTTCAAACCCTCGCAGAGTCCTTACTATGCTTACACATCAATTAACAAAAGACTCATCTGATCACCTAATTGTAGAAATGGCTACTCAAAATACAGAAAAAAATCAGACATTGCAAGAACTGCAAAGTTTCATTCTAAAGAACAAAAATATATCCCTAGAGAAAATTCATTCTTCATCGTCATTAGCTATAGATTCTCGTACAGGGAAAACATTTGTTGATGTTCATCATGATTCTATGGATCTTGGGTTAAATCCCGAAAAAAGGTTGGGGAAAAGGAAGACTTTAGCTCTCCTTGGCAAAACGCTACGTGTTTCTTTAATTTTTGATGGCAGAAATAGTTAGTCCTGCTAAGTCTGATACAGATCAAAGAATGAATGTTGGGCGATTTTCGATCTTTTAATCGCGGGAGCTTTCGCGTGGCCAGAAACCAAATTTTGAGACGACTTGGGTATAGTTTAGATCATAGAATGACTTGCCAATAACTTCATTTAATAGCTTTAAAACTTGTAAAGTACCCACTACATGCTGGGCATCTTTTCCTTCTGAGCTGCGGACCAGAATACAATGAGGTAAGGGATTATTTAACCATACCTCTTTTAACCCAACATGAAAGGCCAAATGAGCATTTTGATGCATTGGAAAGTCGACTTGAGTGTCTCCAATAGTTACAACTAAGGCTTTTGGAAAAAGCTTTAGCTTTTCTTCAATATGTTTCTTTGTGGCTAAGCCTTTGTTTGTCTTGCTGATTAATAAATAATTGAATCCCTCTGCTTCTTTTTTAGCAAAACCTGTCGCTATTTGCTTTTGCGCTTGGGGTAAATTGGAGATTGAATATTGAGTTTTGTTTATTTCTTCTTTTAACCATTTTGAAGGTAATAATGCATTCCATGGGGGATTTGATGTATGAGTTTCTATTAAAGAACCGTTAGTAACAAGCCGAAAATTGGAGTCTAAATCCTGATGAATCACTTTAATAATTTCATAAAGTTCATCAGCAGTCAAGTTTGCAGAATGATTAGAAGGATTGCTTTTTAAAGAGTCTAATTTAATTTGGAGATTACTTGCGATGCTTTTTTGTTCATCACTGCCATGATCCAAAACCTCTTGTAAAAAAGCGTGTATGAGTAGTTTTCCCAATTCGTAAGAAATTTCGGGTGAATACTCATCGACGACCTTCATTGTGCCATCTGGTTGCATACAATGCCCGCCCAATACACCGTAAATAGCCACTCTTTCTTCAAGCACCTCTTGTCGAAATAAAGAGCCAAATACTTTGCTTAAAGGAAGATTTCCTCGTCGCCAAGGTTCAACTGTCTGATCATTTTCTATAGGTGTGCCCGAAATAAACATGACATCCACGCTTTGATTTTCTAGTAAAGATTTAATGGCTTGAATCACACGAAGATCTGCCGTGGCTTCGACCCCCTCTCTTATCACTCCATCCACATCAGAAATTAAAATGATTTGCTCTATGGTCTGTCCTTCTGCAAATTCCTTAGGAATAAAGATTTCTTGGGCATTGATGGGAAGAGTTAAAACAAGCATAAAAAGCCACTGTATGAAAAGATACATATCAACTGCTGTAGGTTGTATTTCAAGAATTGATATTTTAGCAAAACGTGAACATTGATCATACCACGATATGTCATTATACCGAAGTGGTTTCAAAATTTGGTTTCTGGCAACGCGAAAGCTCCCGCGATTAAAACATAAAAAACGGCCCAATATTATAATATGGGACCGTTTTTTATGTTTTAATCCCGTGGCTTTGGCGAAGCCAAAAATCCAAATTTTGAAATCACTTCGGTATAAATAGCTTCTGTTTATCCAAATGCTTGAATGTTCTTCATGGCCGATTCGGGATACGTGGTGGGTATGTGCCTCCTATTCCTATCGAGTCCGTATTAGAAGTTGCTTTTTTCCACACATTTCTATTTTACTCCTACAAAACAATTCTTTAGTGATTGCCAAAAACATTCAAATATTATAAAATTTATATATAATTATAATATTAAAAAATATATGGTGTTAGTATGAATAATAGTATATCTATTTACGATTTGATTAGAGAAAGCCAATGCACCAAACCATGGATATTTGATGATTGGTTAAAAAAAAACAAACCAACTTTAGAAATTCTTTATAGTACTATTTCCGCAGCTTTTGAAGAACTTTCAGAAAAAGAATCTACAAGCCTTCCTTCTTTAATAACAAAACAAGTAAGTACGCTTTTACCTAAACCTGAGCCAAGCACAAGCTCAGAAGATCATAGTGTTAGTATGAATAATGGGATATCTATTTACGATTTGATTAGAGAAAGCCAATGCACCAAACCATGGATATTTGATGATTGGTTAAAAAAAAACAAACCAAGTTTAGAAATTCCTTATAGTACTATTTCCGCAGCTTTTGAAGAACTTTCACAAAAAGAATTTACAAAGATTCCTCCTTTAATAACAAAACAGATAAGTACTTCTACATCTGAGCCAAACAAAAGCTCAGAAACTGATTCATTATCGGAAATAACTCCCCCTACAACTGAAATAACTCCTTCTACAACTGAAATAACTCCTTCTATAGCAAGAGCTGTTTTACAAAGAGAAGCTGGCATTACTGTTTCCACTGCAACCCAACCTATTATTGGCAGTTTTGGTGCGTCGTCATGTGTTATCATTTCCTTGTATAATAAAAAAACTAAGACATGTGCTCTTGCTCATATTGACATACTTTCACATCCACCAACAGTCCTTGATATGCTTTCATATCAATTAGCAAAGGGTTCACCCGATCGCCTGACAGTAGAATTGGCTACGGGTCAGACAGCACATAATCAGCTCTTACAAGAACTGAAAAGAATCATTTCAGAGAATAAGAATATGTCACTAGAGAAAATTCACTGCTCATTATCATTAGCTATAGATGCTCGCACAGGAAAAACATTTGTTGATGTTCATCATGATTCTATGGATCTTGGGCTAAACCACGAAAAAAGGATCGAGAAGGGAGCTAATTTAGCTCGCTTTTCTTTTGGAAAAACATTACTTGTCTCTTTAATTTTTGATGGCAGAAATAGTTAGTCCTACTGAGGATCACTTTTTTAGAAGTAAGTCCGGCAATTTTTCATAGTTTCATCAAGAGAAAGCAGTTCGGAAAGAGTCATCTTTCATAAAAAAATCACTTGCCTATTTTTGCCCCCGGACAAACTTTCTTCAAAGACAATCTGTCCGGTTTTTTTCCTTTTCTAACACATTGTCTTTCTGTAAGATAAGTGAAAGTGCTGCATTTGTCGGGGTGGTTCATATCGGCTTGTGGTTATTCGGCTAGTTCTTTTGCCGATGATAAAATTTACATTTGTTCAAAGGATGTAATGATTGCTGAGAATGGTATATTTGTTAATATAGATGGATATGTTGCAGTAGTAGATTCTGTTCATTATGATGAAAAGGGAATTTATATTTCATCTAATCCTATTGCTACCTGGATTTGTGAAAATGGACATTATGTTTATCCTTCTGAAGGAAATACATGTCCAAAGTGCGGTGGTAAAAATCGGAAGGCTTAGCATAAACCTAAAATGAGAAAAATTATTTGTTTATTTTTTTTCGTCGTTTTGGTTTCTTCCCTAGAGGGAATAAATTGCAAAAAAATTCTAGAAAAAATTCCACCAGAAGATCGTTTGACTCTTTGTTCTCTTTTTACTTCATTAATGAATGATCACTTTGCATATACTTTATTCGGTGATAAACCAGTTTCTTTAGCTGCGCGGTTTATTTTGACTCCTTGGGAAAATACACTAGAGGGAATGCAATGCAGCGGTATTTTTTGGAAGAAATGGAAGGTGTGGGAACAATATAAACATTTATTCACACTTAAAAATTTTTTGTTAATTAAAGAACCGTATAAAAATAAAAACTTTAACATATCAATTGTATTAATTATCAATAAAATTGAATTTATTAAAACTGTTAACGTGCATTTGTCTTTATTTGAAAGTGTTTTGGAAAGAAAAATTATTCCTGAGGAGATGTTGAAAGACATTGAATCAAATAAGCTATCTTTCATGGATAGCATTAATAATAATCAGATGTTGTTGGGAATTTTGCTTGGATACGGCAAACACAACTCTATTCTATATAATCGGAGAGAGAGAAATTATTTTGATTGTTTAGCTTTTAGTGGCGCTGCTCTGAAAAATTCTTCAATCAAGTTAGAATGTTGTGGGGATTATTCTTATTCTCCACTAGTAATTGAATCGATTCATTTTTCAGCAGATCTAGAACACCCAGAAACAAAAGCTCTAGAAAAAAGATATCGAGATCTTCGTGGGTTAATTTCCGCTATATATGCTCAAGGTGATTTTTTAGAAATCACACTCTCTCAACTTGTGTCTGATGAAATGATGTTGCAAAAATTTTAAAATAGACCGCTTTCGAAAGACTAATATCATTTCCCGCAGAAATAGTTACTCTCTTAGATTTGAACAACCTTACTCAATCTTGAAAAGCCTGATGAATATCCGCTACTAAAGGATATAGTTGTTTCTTGAAACAACTTATAGCTTGCCAATGAAGACCCACATATGCACTAAGAGCAAAAGCCGTAAAAGGGTCTTCAAGTTCATTCAAAAATATTGCTGAAAATAGCATTCCAATAACAGCTGCTTTTCCTGAACTACTTATCTTTACCGTTTGCGCTAACAGCAATCCTGCAGCGAATTCGGTTATAAGAGCTATCTCATCTTTTTTATTTATGAAAATTGATGCAAAAGTAAATGACTCAGAGAATCTCGCAATTTTTTCCCAGTTTGTTCCGCTGGACATGTAATTTGGGTAGAAAATCCCTCAGCTACAAAGGAAGCATTTAGAAATATCAGCTCTCGATTAAGAGACTCATAGGGGAATCCATATTCAACTAAATCCTTTATCATCTTTCTTCAGAAGTTTAAAAACTCCATTCTTATCAATGACCCTAGTGGGTATGCCCGGCAAAGCTTTCTTTTTAAATTCGGTTCCAAGAATAAAATTAAGGATCACTTTCGTTGCATTTAAAGTAGAATCCCGACCCGCTCGTAAAAAAGAAAGAGGTATACAATGATAGTTAACTTCTGCATCTTTACATGCAATTTTAACTCCGTATTTCAAACTCAATGGTAGATTTTGGCGAAAATAAAGATGCTTTGACAATGCATTTCCTGTTGCAATTTTTTCGGGAATCATAGGATCTTTTGGATCGTATAAACAAAGTGTACGATTTTCAATTTTCTTCAATGCTGGCCTTACATCAAAGCTCCATCCTGCAATGGCAAAAATATTTGCGATTAACCATCTTGAAGTAGGCAATAAAACGAAATTGGCAATAGGTTTAGGTAAAGCTTCTCGAATTTTTCTCGTAACAGTTTGTGAATATTGCATAACTGCTGTTAAATTCGAAAAAGATTGTCGATTGATAACTCTACCCGATTCTGGATGCATACTGGCAACTTGTACACTGATAGCTCCACCTAAAGAATAGCCAATAAAATGTATGTTTTTCTCGGAAATAAAAGAAGCAACCGCTTGATAAACTGCATCTGCATCTAAAATTAATTTTTCAAAACGATTTAGTTTATGATTGCGGTAATCAAATACAACGAGATGAAAAGGGACAGGACTAATTGCTCCTTTTTTAAGCAACCAATCCCATGAAGAATCGTGCGCAAATCCATCAGATGGATCAAATTTTAACAATTGAGAATCGTGAGCAAATCCATCGTTTGGATTAAAGCAGATAATCGTTGCGATATCAAGATTGCTATGCCCATTTTTTATGTAGCGATAAAAGGTTGAATGTATTTTTACATTATCTGGAGTGCGCAAATCTAAAGAAACTGACCTATAAGCTTCTCCGACAAGCACCCACTTTTCTGGGGAATCCGAATTAAGGCGGTGCTGTGGAATTTTCCATACGTTTTCCCAACTTTGATCCATCAATGCATATTGTTTAGGTGGATGTGAACAAGGAACAACAGCTTTTCTTCCGATCCATTGGATAGGCATCAAGAAAAAATCTATCATGAAATCTCTTATCCTTAAGGCAAAAAGAATGAATTTTTGTATACAAGTATGATCCGAACTTTTTACAATTTTCTGAAGACTAGGTTGTAAATACGCATTGCATTTATTCCACGATGCTTGAAAACATCCATTTTGTCCTATTCCTTGCATTTGCATTGGTTTTCTTACCTTTAATAAATATCATTTTTTTCTAAAGATAATCCTATATTATTGCCCTTAAATGGATCAATATTAAGTCCATAAAAATTTAGGGATGAATGCTTCACCAGTAGTCCGGTACAAGGCGCGATATCCCAAAGATTTCCCCTAATAAATCAATACATAATACTCTTTCCTTGATGAGAAATGAATTGTCTTCTACCATGTGCCGAATGAACGAGGTATAAGGAATTATCGATCATGCGTATTGGAGTTATCGGCATTAATCACAAGCTTGCTTCTCTACAACTTCGAGAAAAATTGGGAAAAGCGTGTCAAAAATGGTTTGGTATAGGACAAATACAACACGAACAACATTCATTTATTTTACTCTCTACTTGCAATCGAACAGAAGTATATTTTAGTTCCGAAGATCTTCCAAAAACGCACTCCTATCTTCTTAAATTTTTACGTCATGAAATAGAAGAAGAATTTGATCATAAATTGTATTCTTTTTTCGGAATCGATTGCTTTTGTCATTTAACAAGGGTCACATTGGGATTAGATAGTGCTATTGTAGGAGAAACAGAAATCCAAGGACAAGTCAAACTCGCTTATGAACAAACCGCTGCCCTCCATAGCTTGCCTAAAGAAATGCACTTTGTTTTTCAAAAGTCTCTTAATATCGCCAAGCAAGTCCGAACACAATTTCCTTTATCAAGAGAAATACAATCGCTAGAAGAGGTTATTTATGATGTCGGAAAAAAAATGTTTGTTACTCCTCAATGCAGTCAACTCCTTCTGGTAGGAGCTTCTCAAATCAATCAAAAAATCCTTCTATTTCTCAAGAAAAAAAAGCTGCAAAACATCACGATTTGCAATCGATCCGAGAGAGAAGGGGAAAAGTGGAAACAGTGTTATGACATTCATCATTTACCGTGGTCAAAAATAAGATGTTGGCACACTTACGATTGGGTAATTACGGGAACGAAGTCATCCGAATATTTACTCATGCGAAAAGATCTCCCGTTTCATCTCACAAATAAAAAATTACTCATCGATTTATCGGTTCCTCGAAATATCGATCCACAGATTGCACAAGATTCAAGCGTTGCATTATTCAATATGGATCAAATGAATGGTTTTTTAAAAATCCATTCTCATCATATTTTCAGTACAATTGCCGAGGCAGAAAAAAGAGTGATAAACATCACACAACAACATGCAAAAAGCTATGAGGAAAAAGCAAAATATCCTATGGAAAAATTGGCAATTATCGCTTAAAACTCACCTTTTTTGTGTAAGGTAAGTTAAAAGTCTGCCTTTCCAGGATACCTCGGAAAAGGGATCACATCGCGAATGTTTTCCATCCCTGTAGCGAATTGAACTAACCTCTCAAAACCAGCTCCAAAACCTGCATGAGGAATGCTTCCATATTTTCTCAATTCCAAATACCACCAGTAATCTTCAAGAGGCAATCCCATTTCTTTTAGTCTGGTTTCTAGGTGATCGAGTCTTTCCTCTCGCTGGCTTCCCCCGATGATTTCACCTATTTTGGGAAGGAGAACATCCATGGCTGCCACAGTTTTTCCATCCTCATTTGAGCGCATATAAAAAGCCTTAATTTCTTTTGGATAATCGGTAATGATAACCGGCTTTTTAAAAAATTCTTCCGCAAGGTATTTTTCGTGTTCTGATTGCAGATCAAGCCCCCATTTAACGGGAAATTCAAACTTCTTATCGGTTTTTTCGAGTATTTGAATGGCTTCAGAATAGGTTGCTCTCGCGAAAGCCACTTCTACAATATGTTGGAGTCTGTCCAGAATTCCTGGACAAACAAACTTATCGAAAAAAACCAATTCTTCTATGGAGTGCTCGAGAATATAACGAAGGACGTATTTCAAATAGGCTTCAGCACAATCCATATTATCTTTGAGATCAGCAAACGCCATTTCTGGTTCAATCATCCAAAACTCTGCTAAATGGCGAGAGGTATTTGAATTTTCTGCCCGAAATGTAGGTCCAAAGGTGTAAATATCTCCTAAAGCACAAGCAAATATCTCTCCATTGAGCTGGCCGGATACTGTCAAATAGGCAGGTTTGGAAAAAAAATCTTGGCTATAGTTGATCTTTCCTTCTTCCGTTTTGGGAGGATTTGCCGGATCAATTGTGCTGACTCGAAACATTTCGCCTGCTCCTTCACAATCAGAAGCCGTAATGATAGGAGTGTGAATATAAAGAAAACCTTTATTCTGAAAAAATTGATGTGTTGCATAAGCAAGTGCATTTCTCACACGGGCAATGGCTCCAAAAGTATTTGTTCGAGGGCGTAAATGGGCAATTTCCCTCAAAAATTCAAAACTATGCCGCTTTTTTTGTAAGGGATATAATTCCGCATTACAGTTGCCAATCATTGTCATACAAGAAGCGTGCATTTCCTCAGATTGTCCCTTTCCAGGACTACTTACAATTCGTCCTTGGGCTGAAATTGCCGCTCCTGTTGTCAATTGGGAAAGAAGGCTTTCGTAGTTAGGAATGTCGGCATTTACGATAATCTGAAAATTAGACAACGTCGAACCATCATTGATCTCAATGAAGGTAAATGTTTTTTGTATTCTGACAGTGCGAATCCACCCTTTTAGGGTCACCTCTTTTTCTATAAAAGTCGAGGGAGAGGATTTTAGATCCTTAATTTTTATTCGATTCATTTCCGATCATAGAAGTTAATTGTTTAATTTCTTGTTTCCACATCGAAGGTCCACCTGGTGTTTCCAAATATTTTGGAAGATGTTGCGTCCGCTTATCGTTCATCAAAAATGAAAAACAATCCCAGCCGATTTTCCCTTCTCCTAAGTTGGCATGTCTATCCACGCGCGAGCCTAAATCCGTTTTTGAGTCATTCAAATGGAAAGCATATAAATGTTGCAAACCTATTATCTCATCAAAGGCAGCCAAAACTTTTTCCCATTCTGTTGGTGTTCGAATATCATATCCCGCAGCAAATAGATGGCAAGTATCAATACAGATTCCAATTGGCACATGGTGTTGCACACCTCGCAAGATATAAGCCAGCTCCTCAAAACGACAACCAACCGTTGATCCTTGTCCCGCCGTACTTTCTAATAAGAGTCGCAGATTGCCCGTCATATGGGGTTTTATTAAAAGTATACTTTCTATAATCTTATCCAAACATTCTTCCACTGTTTCTTTCAATGCAGCTCCAGGATGAAAATTCAAATAATCAACGTGTAAAGCATTGCAACGATGCACTTCTTCCAAAAAAGCCTCACGACTTTTTGCTAATATATCGTCCCGAGGGCTGCCTAGATTAATTAAGTAACTATCGTGACTCATGATGTGAGACAGTTGCGTCTCCTTTATTGTTTTTTCCCAATCTACAATAATCTCAGGAGTTATTTTTCTCCCTTGCCACTGTTTTTGATTGGTTGTGAAAAACTGGATAACGGTTGCACCTATCTCTTGCCCTTCTAATAAAGCGCGATGAATTCCGCCTGCCGTTGATGTGTGAGCCCCTAAAAGAACTTTCTTTTCTTTCATATCATTCCTTAAAAGGAATTCATTCTAACAAGTGATATCCTTATTGACAAGAGATGTGCAAGTTATACCAAGTGAATTCAAAATTTGGATTTTTGGCTGCACGAAAGTCTAAATTTTGAGACCATTTCGGTATAACTTGCAAACCATCCTAAGGAATAGTAGAATGGACGAGCAGCTTTTATTATTTAACAATTAAATACTATTTTTCATGTCAATAACACCATTATTGACATGAACATTTTTACTCTCTACCGTTATATTAACTATTAAAAAGGTTTACATATGTGGTTAGTTACAACAATATTTTCCTTAATTCAACCAAGCGATCAATTGTACAAAAAAAAAGAACCGTACACAGAAGCACAAAAAAAAATCCAAGATCAGATGATAGCCGAGATAATGAAACAATGCGGAGCACGAGCGGAGCGACCGAAAAACAACAATTTGAGGACTCCTGCAAAATTTATCATTGTACTCAAACAATCCGAATCTTGGAATACAGTCCAAACACTATTAGATAAAGTGAGATCGAATACAACACCTGTCAAAAATTGTAAAATCGCTTTTAAACTTATAAATACTATTAACGAACTTGTGTCGAATTATCTATTCTACAAGGCAAAAATTCAACAATATGAATATTTTAATGAGCAGTTCCAAACAACAATCAATGATGAGCTCAGCAAAGGGATAAAAACAGACATCAACACATATGAAACTGAGATCGAGAGATTAGAAAATAAGATAAAAGAACAGTCTGAATCCATACGGACACAAGCAAAGCTTGCCATACAGGAATCTACTTGTCCTATATTAAAGGAAGCATGTGTTTCCATTATAAAACAAGAAGATCGATTATTTGCTTTTTTGAGTACGCGAGTGCCTCTCACGTTGCATAAGAAAGAATGGTTCATGGAAATGATTTCTTGTGATACGTATAATCTAAGAAATATAGCAGATAAAAACGCCACTTTTCTGGTAGAAGAACGTCGTCCCCAAGTAATAAAAACAGAAGATGGGTACACTATTCGGAGATCTACTGGAGTTTCTATATCACGAGTATTACCTTTAGTATCAGATGATATTCTGTTCAATACACCTTCTTCTGGAGATAAAGAAGAAACCCCCATCGGTTTTTTCAATATAAATGAGATGGGAGGTGGATCAATAGAAGATGAAATTGCACTATCTGCTATGAAAAAAGCAAATAGAAAGCTTCTAGACCAATAAAACTAAAAATAGAGGTAATTTTAAGAATGCACCGAAGAGGGCTCGAACCTCTAACCACCCGGTTCGAAGCCGGGTACTCTATCCATTGAGCTATCGGTGCGTGTTTAGAGGAAAGTAAATATGGAGAAAATAGACATATAAGTCAAGATATATACGGAAGCAGTTTCAAAATTTGGTTTCCAACATGCCTAAGAGTAAAAATTGAACAAAGAAATTAGACAAACAGAGGGAATAGTTCTGAAAGCAATCCCTTTACGAGATTATGAACAACTCCTTACCCTTTTTACTCCAGATGCTGGGATGGTAAAAATCATCCATAAGGAAAAACAAAAAGCTGTCTACCAACCCTTAACGAAAGTAGAATTCGGATACCGAGAAAAAAAAGGGGAAATTTTCTCAAGTTGTGGAATTTACATTATTGATGCGTTTCCCATTCTCCGAACGCAATTTTCTTACATTGAATGCTCATGTGATTTTGCCCATGCCCTTCTCACATCGCAATATCTTGGAAAAGAAGCCCCTCTTTTGTATCAACTATTCGATTACTATCTACAAAAAATTTCCTATGTTGTCGATCCATGGACATTAGCAGCAAGTTTTCGTTTGAAATTGTTAAAACATGAAGGATTAGCTCATTTTCCTCTTGTATGCTCTTCCTGTCAAACAAGATTGATCGATCATCTTTACGCATTTGAAAGCGAGTGTTGGTGCAAAATACATGCCCAGAACAAGGCTTTATCCTGGGACAAAGAAGAGATAGACAATTGTTATTTCCTTGCAAATTGTCGCCAATACCAAGAAATTCAAAATAAAGAAATTTCAAAGGAAAATCTCAGGAAAATTTTTCTTTTTTTTGATGCTTGTTTCAAATGATAATACCAAAAAAATCACTTGCTCAGAACCGCCAAAAATGGTAAATTAGCTTTCTTTTTCTCCTTATGCGAAAGTGGCGGAATTGGTATACGCGCTACCTTGAGGTGGTAGTGAGGTTTCTCGTAGGGGTTCGAGTCCCCTCTTTCGCACATTTTTCTTTCTTCTCAAATCTCTTGGTGATACACTTCCAAAAGTAATCTCTTATTTGAGGTAATCTATGAATCGAAAAGAAAAGGCCTTAGAATTCGCAGATTCTGAATACAATATTCATGTGACCGGAAGACATATCAAAATATCCGATCCGATGAAAGAATACGCTCTAGAGAAAATTTCTAAATTAGAGCGATTCATGAATCGAATCATCGATGTCTATGTCACTATGGATATTCAAAAATTAAGCAATCATGTCGAAATTATTTTGAAGGCGGGAAATTTAAAATTCGCTAGTAGCGCCTCCACAACCGATATGTATGCTTCTATTGACCGAGCAGTTCATAAACTTGAAGCACAGGTTCTTCGTTATAAATCCAAAATGCAAGACCATCATGCGAGAAATAAGCAGAGTGGAACTTTAGTAGTACAGGTACTACAAGCAGAGGCGTTAGAAGAAGAAATCATTGATCAAAGTGAAGCGCCACCTCTTCGGTACACTCCTCCTCGCGTCGTCAAGCAAGATACCATTTCTTTAAAAACACTTACCTATGATGAAGCCATCATGAAGATGGAATTTTCAGCAGAGCCATTTCTCGTATTTAAAAATGAAATGGATCAAAAATTAAATATCATCTACCGCCGCGATGATGGACATTACGGAATCATTGAACCAGCCTGCTCCTAGTCTTT
>JABDGJ010000017.1:21699-21814 GCA_013286075.1 Chlamydiota bacterium | reverse complement strand
AATAAAAAGCCATGACTGAAATTTATACATATGGGAAACTAAATGGCACTATAAATTTTGGAGATGTCTATGCAGTGGCGACGACTTGTATTTGCGTTTGTTATCAGTTTTCAGT
>JABDGJ010000017.1:0-21689 GCA_013286075.1 Chlamydiota bacterium | reverse complement strand
GAGCAGGGCTAGCTGGGCTCACAGCAGCCTATCAATTAAAAAAAGAGGGCTATGATCCAGAGCTTTATGAGGCGCGGAACAGAACGGGCGGACGGGTATGTACGATAAAATTTCAAAATGGTTATGAAGAACTTGGAGCTAAAGGTCTTGACGATGGAGATCATCTAGATGATATTCTTGGGCTTATTGAAGAGTTTGGATTAAAAATTTCCACTTCTGAAACAGCTTATTCTCCTTTCTTGCTTGTCAAAGGAAAACGGACACCTTCTCAGGAAATTTTTAAAAATGCCCCCGTACCTACTGATGAGAACTATGAGCTCCTTAAACGCCAGTCAGAAAAAGTACATTCTTTAAATGATTTGCTGAACATTTTCTTAGGGAAATCCCTTCTCGTGCGCAATCTTATGGAAAATGCGATTAGGGGTTACGAAGGCTCAGATACTTGTAACCTTTCTCCTCAATATTTGGATTTTTCTTTTTGGAGATTTTATAAAGGCCTGTATTACGATACTCCCAAAGTCTCCGTCCTGCACTCTATCGAGGGTGGAAACTCTGAATTAGTAGAAGCTCTAACGCATGCTTTAGAGGGTACTATCCACTATGAACATGTTTTAAAGAAAATTTCCTACGAAACTTTAGAGGAAAAATTTTGCCTCCATTTCACTAATGGGGTTATGAAAAAAGCAGATATTATTTTGCTGACCCTTCCTTGCACTACTTTAAGAGACGTAGAAATAGAAATTGGACTTTTTCCGGACGATCAATGGTTTGCCATTCAAACTCTCCAATATGGAACGAACGCCAAGTTGCTGATTCCCGTCAAATTGCCTCCTAATCAATTTTCTACCTTTGGCGTGTTATCTAAATGCTACGCCTGGCTTAATCGCGATCAGTCAGTCATGACGTGGTATTATGGAGGCCAAGAGGGAATTTTTGATGACAGTTCGGCTATAAGCCTTGCTAAAGTCTTGAATCATGACATTGATGCTTTGCGTCTCCTCTATCCCGGTATTGAATTTCCCTTAGGTTTAAAGGCTATGTCTGTCAATCCTGATCGCAATTATGTTTATGATTGCCCCATTGGGATTAGTTGGATTAATGAGCCTTATTCTAAAGGGAGCTATTCTAATTATGGTCCCGGTCAAAGTGATTTTTTCAACAAAACGCACGAGCTTGGAGAGGAAACCATTCGCTATGTGTTTCGCCCTATTCTCAAAAAGGGCGTTACTGATCCTGAAATAAAATCATTGACACTAAGTGGTGATGAAGGGATCTTTTTTGCGGGTGAACACACAGATGTGGAAGATCCTTGCACGATGAGTGGGGCTGTCAGGTCTGGTAAGCGAGCCGCGCGCATGATTCAGGCTGCACATAGGGCTAAAAATTCCCATTTTAATTCCCATGAACTTCCCTGTTTAGTGAACTGAGCTACGCTTAAAGAAAAAGAGGCGATAGTGGATTCGTTATAAAATTCTAAAGTAGATCTAACTCTGCTGAAGCTGACTAATGTAATAGTTGTAGGATGGTCTTTAGGAGGACATGTTGCTCTAGAGTTAACCTCTCGTCTTCCACAATTACGTGGGTTATTGATCACTGGCACACCGCCTATTGAAATCTCTGCTCAAGGTTTAAGTCGAGGTTTTAAAGTTGCTAATCCAAAAATTCTTGAATGTTTTGGAAAAGGAAATCTAACGTATGAAGAAGCTGAACTATTTGCGACAATTGCGGGTTACGATTATTCGAAAGAAAAAAAGTTTATCGTAGATGCTATTATGCAAACGGATGATCGCGCTAAGACAATTTATCCCCAATCCATCCTTAAAGGAGTTGGACAAAATGAATTGAAAATTGTGAACAAGTGGCCTTTTCCTATAGCTGTCATTGCAGGAGAGCAGGATGCGGGTATTAACAATGATTACATCATTCAACAGGTAAAGTTTAAAAATCTATGGAGAGAAAAGGTACATGTAATTCCCAATGCTGGTCATGCAGTATTTATGGAAAAGCCTGTAGAATTTAACACCATTCTTGAACAATTTTTCCAAGAAGTTTTTGGAAATTAAGAGATGTTTTAGTCTCAACAATATATGAGCCTTGCAACCAATTATTTTATCACCCAGTGTTACTAAAATTATTCATTAAAAAAGGGATAATAAAATGAACATACAGCCTCGATATCCAGGACCACAAGAAAATGAACCATCATGGGTTCCACCTTATTCACCAATTGCAACCGAACTTGAAGGTTTCAATAGGATTAATGGGGGAATGAGAATTATATGGTTTGAGATGACTGAAGGCAATTTAGCGCATTGGAGAAGGGATGAAGAACGAACAACTGACGATGGTTTTTGTTGTGGTTTAGGTGTAGCTTTAGTTGCTACAGGATTATGGCAGCTTCGAGCACCCCTTATTATGGGAGTGGCAGGCTATATTTTTGCATCTTACACAAATTTATTTAGATAATCGATACAAGCCAATCCTATTCTATCAATAGAACCCAATCGAACTCTTTAAAAGTCTAAAGCTGTCCTGGGATCGGCACATCCCAGGACACTTTTCCAATTGCGAAGTGGCCTTTATTATTTTAAATGGCTCACGTAATGTTGCGGAGAGCTTTTTATCTTTTAGTTCCAAAGATTTAAAGCTAGCCTTGCACAAACTGCAAGCCATTTTTGGTATTAATAAAGTGCGCATTGATGGTGGAGGTAAAGTAAATGGGTCATTTTTAAAGGCTGGATTGATTGATGAACTCAGCTTAGTTATAGTCCCTATTGCGGATGGAAGTATAGGTACTCCAACGGTTGCTCGATGCCGAAACAGATCATGCTGATAGAATGGCTACAAAACTGCAACTGCAATCAATTGAGACATTGGAAGAAGGGGTGCTATGGATTCGTTATAAAATTCTAAAGTAGACTTTCTAACTCTGCGTTGGGATCTGGAATTGGGATGTTGAGTATTAATATGAATTTCTTGAGTCCACTTGCCGGTGCTTTAAAGAAAATCATCAAGTTTAAGCGAAATCTAAGTAAAAAATAATTGTTTTTTACCTCAAAACCTGTATAATGAAGGACTTAATTTTAACGATTCTTCGGCAAAGAGGATATATGAATTTTTCAGGTATTAGGCAAAGTTTAGAAAACATCGACTATGCATGGAATAAACCACAAACGTATTTGGTTCTTGTTCCAGGACTTTCTTTAATAATTAAAAATATTCAATTAGCAGAAGTACTTCCTCTGCCTCCAATAAATAATGTAATACTAATCTCGCCAAATGAGGCTATTCAACTCGAGGCAAGTTCAAGAAAATTTGCCACTATTTGTAAGTGGCATTTTGGAGGCTCAATAATTCAAATGATAGCTTGCGCAGTTGCTACAAAAACCTTTGCTGTTCCGTTTTTTCAGTGTTGAGTGTCTTTGCAGCTTATGAGCTACTAGATAATGTAATTGAAAGTATTAGAAATCCAATAGCACTTCATAAATTTAATGAAAATGGCGATGTTCAATGGAAGACTATTACGAGTGCGCATGGCATCCTTTTTGAAGAGATATCTAAATGTTTTCTGGACAAGTTATCATGGAAATCATCAAATGCTCCTTTCTGAAAAATGTATTCACCAACGATATTTTTTCGATACACCATGAGCCGTTCTAAAAAAAAATATCCCATTATTTCCATAGCTTGCTGCGGAAAAGGTATCGCTATGCGATCCGCGAAGAAACAAGCCAATCGAAGACTTCGAAGGCATTTGAATCATACCCAAGATACTGCCTATGCCAAAAAATTCAAGTTATTTGAAGAGAGATGGTCTTGGCCTGATGATGGTAAGCAGTGGTGGGAACATCCAAAGGCTTATATAAAATAATAAAGAAGAACATGTAAGAATAAAAGAGATCGACTGAAATAGGCCGCCTCTTTTCCAAGTAATAAAAAAAGGACATGACATTTCATGGAATTTAAGTTGATAGATATCTCACGATGGGATCGTAGAGAATATTTCGAACATTATCTCACTCAAGTCCCTTGTACATATAGTATGACCTTAAACTTGGATTTGACGATTCTTTTTCATGAAATAAGGAAAAGAAGTGTCAAGTTTTATCCCGTAATGATTTATTTATTGTCTGTCATGGTAAACCGATATAAAGAATTTCGTACTTCTATTGATGCGAATGACAACGTTGGAGTCTTTGATCTTCTCTATCCTTCATATACAATCTTGCAGAAAGATCATGAAACGTTTACAAATATTTGGACTGAATACACTCCTGCATTTTCCGACTTCTATAAACAATACTTATTAGATGTTGAGAATTACGGTAAAATTAAGAAATTTATTGCAAAACCAAACCCTCCACCAAATATTTTTACAATTTCAAGTATTCCATGGGTATCCTTCACAGGATTCAATTTAAATTTGCCTACAGCTACCAAGTATCTCCTACCGATTTTTACAATAGGAAAATATTTCGAACAAAATGGAAAAATATGGCTGCCGATTGCTATTCAAGCCCATCATGCTGTTTGTGATGGGTACCATACAGCTAGATTTATTAATGAGTTACAAGAGACCATGAATCACTTTTTCTCAAAAGAGTTTTGATAAAAGCAATAGCATTTATTAGATGGATAAAGAATTTTTAAAATTATTTGATCGTAATATAAAAAGAAAATTTTCTTATTTAGCAAGCCATAACAAACAAATGACCCTACAAACTTTTGGCCATATAGTTTTGATTGACAGTGGGCTAAATTCAAACATGTTTAACATTGTTTATTGTAATGAAGACGGTGATCAACGATCTGTCAAAGCTGCTATTGATTACTTTAAATCAAAAAAATTGCCGTATGCTTTCTGGATTGGTTTTGAGAATGAGCCATCTTGGCTAGAAAAAGAACTATTAGCCCTTGGCCTTGTAACGGATGAGACAGAATGGGCAATGATTTGTAATTTAAATAAGCAAAAACCGATGCTTATCCATCCCGATTTTGATATCAGACAAGTGCAAGATCAGACTGAAATGAAAAATATTATTAGCGTTATCAATCACATTATTCCTGTTGATGAGCATCTAGCAATTCAATCTTTCTATGAGCAATCTACTGCTGTGTTATTATCTAAGGACTGTTCTTTAACATTCTTTGTTGGATATGAAAGTGGAAAACCAATCTCTCTATCATCCTTATTTTGCGATCAGGAGATGGCTTCCATATTTGATGTAATTGTTTTGCCAGAAATGCGTGGAAAAGGTTTAGGCAAAGCGATGACTCTAAAGGCCATGCTAAATGCGCAAGAAAAAGGCTTTAATAAATGCGTTTTAACTGCGACTAACGATGCGAAGTATCTTTATCAGAAACTTGGTTTTAAAGATCTTAAAACCATGAAAGTTTACCATGAATCTTAACTTAAAATAGAGCCTGTTTTTCAATCTTTTTTTCTCGCCTAGGGTGCTTATGAGTAGCTAAATTAACTATTCATGCATCATCCGATGTCCAGCCTTGTTCTCCAAACATACCATATCCCGACCAACCAAAAAGAATATTAGACTCTTGCAGAAGTCCTCACAAAAGCAAATCATATAAACCAAACCTTTTTCTTCGATTTCTCTATTTAGATTTTTTTCGAAATTCCATTCGACTGTTTAACTCATTTTTAATCAAAGCGGATCTCGAAATAGATCTATTTGTGTTAAGAATTTTTAATCTATCTTAATCAAGTCTTTTCTTTTTATTAATAAAAAAACATTTTTTTGGATTGTTATTACGATTGTTGAAATTAACATATAGACAACAATAAATTTAACAATAATTAATAGTTAAAAATTAAAATATAATTATACAGTTTAATTAAAAAATAATAATTCATGGTTTAATTTTTATGTTTAATATTAATATTGATAAATCGTCCGAACAACCGCTAGAAGCACTGTCAGAACAATGGTTATTAGGAGCGGATCAGAATGAGATGGATAAGGCTATCAAAAGCAAAGCCAAATTGGCACATACATCTCGAAAGAAAGTGGTAGAGTTTCTGGCTCAACAGCCCGCAATTAGCCAAAATCCAACCATTTTAATAAAATTGGCCATTTCTGGTGCGACTAAAGGAGAAAAAGCCTGTCCATTAAGCAAAATATGCAGATGTTCAGAGTCTCATTTTATCGAACAGCTAAAAAGAATGAATAACCAACAAAAAGCCCAATGGTTTCGTCAAGCTCTCTCGGATCCGCCAGCTTTGGATAGCCTTTTGCGTACCGGATGGACCCCTCCAGATGGTCTACTGGACGAGATCTTTTTAGGAAAATCCTCTAATATTGATACAGATAGTTTACAGAATATTATTCTATACACATTGCAAAAAGAGGGAGGGCCTTCACCTCAAGATCTCGATGTCCTATTTAAAATAGTGTTAAAGTATCATGAACAACTATCTCCAGAATCCTTAGTGGCCTGCTTAACAGCTTTATCTCCATATGACCCACGTCGCTTGTTAAATTGTCTATTGACAATCGATATCAATAAGACAATCGGCGATGTCTCATTGCGAGGAAAGCTGGTAGAAAAAACCTTAGGTGAGCTTGTAAAGAAAGACCAAATTTCCCGAAATGACCTGAAGCATTTTCTTAGTTTTTGTTTAGAAAGAGAACATTATGAGGACATATTTACATTTTTTACCCTTCGTTTTCCTTATGATAACCAGGAGATATTCAATAAAGAAATGAGGACGCTTTTACAAAAGCTAAATCTTGGCTTTGAAAGAGAGCGGATTGTGGGGATGAAAATTCTGGTTTATTTAGATGAGGCGCTCCGTTTATCGGAATACGATGCTGTGGATGCAGTTTCCAGTCATTGGGAGAATATACTTAGCACACTCGATCAGTTAGAGTTCCTTGGAGAAAATGAGCAATTACCCGCATTTTTGAAGTTGCTCGATGAAATTTTATCCCCGACCCGCTTTGCTCTATCTACAAAGTTACAAGCCTTTAATGTATTGATTAAGATCAAGGGAGGTTCATCTAAAGGGCCGCATTTTGCAGAGTTATCTCTGCAGGATAGAGAGGAAATTCTAAACGCAATGCCAATGCAAGAGGTGGCAGATTGTTTAAAAAGCTTACCTTCAAAAGAGTACCGCATAACTGTCTTGCATCTTATGTTACAGCAGGATCCTATGCGCTATCGTACTTTCATGAACTTTGGATTTTCAGAAGATCTTGTCGATCCTCTCATGAATTGGTTCCCTACTGATTCTTCAGCCAAACCAGAAGTTGTAAAGCCCCTGCTTAAAAGCATCCTGAATTTACGAGATCCAGCACTCAAAGCGAATTACTGTTCTTGCTTATTCAAGAAGTTCCAGCTCACTGAAATAGCGGAGCTGTTCCTGGAATTGAGCAAACATTCTGAACGAGAACAACTGGTTGGAATGGAAATCGCTAAGCGTGTGGCAACTGGAGAATATAGTGTTGATCCCGAATTTGATTCTTCGACAATGGACTATATAAAAAGTATTCTTAGTTCAGTAAACAAGCTCAAGGATTTGAAAGATGGTCAAAAGCTGCGTGAATTTCTCCTTATGATAGGGAAAATTTTGGAGGGTGATGATCCAGGATTATCAGAAAAATTACGCATGCTCGATAGCCAACTCAAAGGCGCGACATCCTGGCCTAAGATAAAGAATGCTTTACAGTTAATAAATTTATTGATGATTTTACCTTCTACTCAAAGAATGGAAGCCTTAAAAAATCCCAAAATAGATTCTCAACAGATAGTAACATATATGTTTGAGCAAATGGGTTTTATTGGATCAGGGGAAATCGATCGCCTATGGCAGCTCCAACAGAAGCTGTTCAGCCAAAATCCCTTGGCCCCTCTAGTCTATTGGAATAAATTAAGTACTTTACCAGAAATTGATAAAATCCAGGCCTTGGAAGGACTGAAAATGTTAATGGACCAAGCCTTTGATGGTACATTTCAGAAGGAACGCTATGCCTTGAAGGATAGTCCGCATCTTCAACTCATCTTTGCTACTCGTCCAGAACTTTTAGAATTATGGAAGACAGGACTCTCTTTTCCTCTCGAAGAGTTAGTGAAAGATCTCGATCCCAGTATCAAGGGCTGGACCTGTGAGGACAGCGATAAATTGGAAGATCTCTTTTTTATGGGGCATGTCACAGAGAGTTGTCAAAGGACTTCAGGCGACCCTACAATTACTAAAGGCTTGTTGGGCATTATGAATGGGAAAACGCGTTTGCTTTGTATTAAAGACGCCAATAAAAAAGTAGTCGGAAGGGCGGTTATACGTATCCTAATGGATAGCATCAATAATAAACCAATTATATTGCTTGAGCCAATTTACAATAGCCACCCTCCTGGCTCTGCAATGCGTGGTGTGATCCGCGATGCTTTAGTGGAATTGGGCCAGAAAAAGTCTGAGCAGCTCCTTCTCCCCTTACTTGGGACAGAGATCAGTTTGAGTAGCTTGGTGGGGACAGTTACCAGTTCAAACAAGTCGATTTATTCAGGGAATGCAGTGTTTGAAAAGGATAAGGCGCCCTTTGAATATAGCGATAGTGGGAATTTTGGAAAACCTTATGATAAAGACACAGTATTGACACTTAACCAAGGATCTATTTATCAGTTTAATTCTAATTAGCAACTATTTTTGCTATATTTTTTTTGTATTGACAAAGTAGTTTTAAATACTTATAATTATAATTAATTTATTTAAAATACGGCTTTAGTTTAAAAAAGTTTCAAGCATGAATATTCAATTTTATAATCCTTTGTTTAATGAAGCAATTCAAACTTCAGTAGAAATTGACATAACATATGCCAGATTAGGAAAAACAACCAGAGCTTTTTTAAAAAGAAAAATTATATTGATTGGGGAATGTCTATATTTTGGTATTATCCAAAGCGCCTATCACTTGGGAATGGCGATTATTCACCAAGCTGGTTTGGATCGAGCGCAAAGCACTAATGTCAACTATTTCATTCTTAAAAGAGATCTCCAATATGCAAGTGGGGCTTTTAGAGTGTTTTTGAATTCCGAAAGTGAAAAAGGATTATGGGATGTATGGGAATCTCATTATCATTTGCGTTACTATCTTGATCGGAATTTTTCTCCATTTAGAATTAATTTATTCGAAACACCAGAAACTGTAGAAACTGACAATGAACCAAATAGAGAGGTTAGCTTTAGGAGAGAAGCTCCTGAAGTGCTTGTTCCTTCAACTGAACCAAAATTTCGCGCAAGAGCAAGCAATGGTCTTATGAGGTGGTCTTTTATTGAAGATGCAATGAATTTTAGAAATATAAATGCTTTAGATTTAGAATTCCATGAAATGGGAGTGACCACACTAGACGACAAACTGTTATTCATTGCCTATATGTTACAGGATTGGATGCAAAGATCAGGCGATATGCGCACATATATAGTAACGAGATGGGTGGTGAGTGGACTAGAGCACGACCCCTTATTTTCCTCTTTAGAGATCGGCCTTCAAGGGGCATTGTTAGAAGCTTTTAAAAGAATTGCTGTGGAAATGTTTCCTAACTTTTCTCACGACGAATTGCCTATACAGAAGCCATTAAATAGCTTGGCAATGAGTCAGACGCCTACTCTCCATCAATTTTTACAGTCACACTCTGGGCAACAATACGCACCACAAATAGTTGTGGTGTTAAAAGAAATGTTTAATACAAATATACAAAAAATTTAAAAAAACATCTCTGTCCATTCATTCCCATTTCGCATTTTACCGATATCTATTCATCCATCGAAATTCATAGCACATTTCCATGCCAAAATGGTTTCAAAATCTGGTAAAATATTGCTTTAAATGATCGGATAGTGATAAAAATTTGGTCTATACAAAGAGGTTTTTATGAAACGATTATCATTTGTTTGGGGACCAATATTAGCGCTTCTTGTCGGAGGATGTGCATGCACGGATTCTCGTCAGCCTAAAGCGGGAGAAAAAAATAACAAGGGATCTACTCAAAATAGTCAGATAGCTCTTGCTGGAGAAGAAAAAGATCAAAGAGAAGTTACACAGGCGGTTGTGCGCGTTCGTCCCATTGAAGGAGAGAAGGTGCAAGGAACGGTGATTTTCACGAAAGTGCCGGAGGGAATTGCAGTCATTGCAGATATAGAAGGACTAACTCCTGGAAAACACGGTTTTCATGTACATGAATTTGGAGATTGTAGTGGTCATCAAGGGTTAGCGGCTGGAGGCCATTTTAACCCAACAAATGAAAAACATGGAGGTCCTGATAGCCCTGTGAGACATGTGGGTGACTTGGGTAATTTAGTCGCCGATGAAAATGGTGTCGCTCATTATGAAAGAATTGATAAACAAATTGCCTTCGAAGGTCAGAACTCCATTTTGGGTCGTTCAATTGTCATTCATGCAGATCCTGATGATTACGAGACACAACCTACTGGAAATTCTGGGGCCAGAATTGCTTGTGGTGTGATCGAAATAATGAATGGGGCTAAATAATCAATAAATACTTTTGCATTCATTTTGTCCATAGCGCCGTTTTTTAGAGGTTGGTTTTAGTCTCCAGATATGCCTGTAAAGATCAGCATCGAGTATCATACTAAAAGAATGAAAAATTTCTTTTTTGCGAAGCGTGGATGTAAGATGATCTGCGATTTCCCATACTTTTCCTTTAGATTTTAGCGCAAGTTCGATAACGGGATCCAAGGGATATTTAAAATTACCAATGCATTTTTCGGGAGAAATTGGGTTTTCAGGTGAAATTGAAATTATTCGGGGCAATGCGTATTTGAAAAGTTCACAAGTATCAGCCATTAAAGGATACATAGAATAAATCACTTTTCGAACTGTGGGCTTACACGCCACTAGAAGGTTTTTTTGTATTTGTTGCAATTCTAGAGGTGTTGGTAATTTATCCTTAAAATTCTGCATGAGAATCTTTCTAGAATGAAAATCTAAAGGAATTGCAGGGGTATTGATAAACTTGTGTACTATTTCGTATAGATTATTTTCTTTTGTCTTTGCTAGTTTTTGATACAACAAAAGATACTCAGCTCTATTGCATTGTCTTTCTAGCAAAGCTTTTTCTTGGTGCATCGTGAGTCGGGGAAATAATTGATAGGCGATTTTTCTTCTTTTTCGCAATCCTTGGTTTGTAGAAGACGTGATATTTTTTAAAAAAATTGCCGTTCCGTTTTGTTGAATATAGCTCCAGATGTAATTATATTGTACGCAATGGGAAAATGTTTTTACAAAATTTTCTCTGAGACTATGGAGACTATTTTCTTCAGTAGTAAGTGCCTGCATAGATAGACTAAACTGAAAAAGGATCGGCATCATCATTTGTTTTAATGTTTTTGCTGCAGCTGTTGATAGATGGTGATATAGCGGGGCATCCCATCTCCCTGCCCAATGACTGACCCGCGCTTCTCTCTCTGAGCGATTCAATAACCAATTAATTTCTTGTATGGAGAGATCGTGATCACAATTCTCTATTTGTAAAAAGGCGGACCGGTGTGGGATGATATGACTTCTTTCTCTTTTACATATCTGGAGTTGAATGTGGTTGCTCTCGGCAATAGAACGGTCGAGGTCAAAGAGAAGAGGGTAAAATTGGACACGAAAAGCCTTTACTAAATCGCGATCCTCTCGGATTTTATTTTTTTTCTGTTGCCCTATAATTTGTATCTCTATTTCTAGAGTTTCTTGTTGATTTTCTAAGAATTTCATGTGCAATTCGTGAAAAGAAACCATTTTCCCCTGGCAAATGAAGGAATAAGCTTTATATTTTTCATATTCGGAATTAGGGAGGGGAACTATTCCAATATTGTCTTCATGTAAATCAAGGCATTGTACTTCTGCAGCTAAGATCATAGCTATTTTTGCATCAGGAACAAGATTATTAAGAATAGCCGTCTTTTTCCGTGCATTCTCATTTTTAAGAAGATCGCTAAGCAAGATCATGTTTTCAACGAAAGGTTTGGCAATAAGATGAGAGGGAATAGAATAGGTATTGAGTTGTTTTTCTGTTGTGATGTAATGGAGTGATTGAGGATCTAAAGGGACTCCAAATTGTTTTGCTCTTTTGCTCTTGAATGGATAAGAAGGAAGACAAGATCGGCAGGAGAGAAGAGCTAGGAGTGAATTTGCAACATATTCTTCTTCATAAGGACGATTCCCTTCGAGGGAAGAATAGCTGATGAATTCTTTGAATACAATTTTTTCTTTCCTATCGCAAGAAATAAAATTGATCGATTGTTTTGCTGAGTTGTGGGATAAAGTGTAGTTGGATTGAGCAAGGGAGCGAAAAGCGGAACTCGCTACTTTGTATACCAAAGCACAGAGGCGGCCTGTGGCAAAGAGATGTCTTTGGCAGAGAATTTGTTTTGCATCTCTGAGTAACTTAATAGAGAGGGTTTGAATTCGGGTTCTTAAATCTTGGTTATACCAGCTTAGACTTTCTATCCGTATGGAATATTCGAGAGCAAATATCCTTCTAATATCTTCTTCAGAAGAAAGAGGAATATTTATGAGTTCTTGGCAAGCTTGAAAAGTCCTTGCAATCGGTTGACACATAATTTTACGCTCACTTTTTTTAGAGGTCTATTGTGACAAAACCCCTAATAAAGTTTGGTGACTAAAGCTATGAATATGTATTTGCTGCAAAGTTCCAATCAAGTGATCATCACCGGTAAATAGTACATTTTTCCAGCACCTCGTTTTTCCTTTTAAAAATTGAGGATCTTTCGAACTTCTTTTTTCGACAAGTACTTCTACTGTTTGTCCAAGAAATAATTGTCTTTGTTTAGCATAAATGGCATCTTGGATTTGAAGGAGTCTTTGCAATCTTTCTTGTTTTACTTCTTCTGGAATATCATCTCTCCAGCGCATTGCAGGTGTTCCTTTGCGAGGGCTGTAGGCAAAAAGAAAAGCAACGGAATATTCAATTTCTTGTAAAAGACGAGCCGTTTCTTCGAATTCCTCGTTTGTTTCTGTCGGGAAACCCACAATAATATCCGTCCCTAAGGCGACATGAGGAACAAGCTTCCGAAGTGTGTCGACCTTTTCAAGATATTGCTCAACAGTATAGATGCGGTGCATTTTCTTTAAGATTCGGTTTGCTCCTGCTTGCAAAGGAAAATGAACAAATTCACAAGCTGTTTTCAAATCTCGAATCGCTTCCATTAATTGAATGGTAATGTCGACTGGGTGGCTTGTCATGAAGCGGACTCGTTCTATCCCTGCAATTTGATCTATTTGATAGAGAAGATCGTGAAAAAGGCATTTCCATTCTGGTTGGTCTTTTCCATAGCTATTGACGTTTTGTCCCAGAAGGGTGATCTCTTTGTATCCTTGTTGTACAAGATGGCGACATTCTTCCAAGATATTTTCGGGAGGGCGAGACACTTCTGAACCGCGAGTGTAGGGTACAATACAATAAGTGCAAAATTTATCACACCCTCGGATGATCGATACATATGCCTTGACTTTGTCTTCCCTTTTTGCGCCTAGGTAGTCAAGCTCCTGGGAGAAATGATCGTCGGTTCGGAAAACCTGCTTATTGGAAACAATCACCTCGTCTAATACATGGTTTAATTCATGGATATTGTTTGTACCTAGAACAAAATCAATGTGAGGAAGTTTTTGAAAAAGAGAATCTTTTTTTGCATTCGCCATGCAACCAGTCACTCCGATAATGGCTTGGCTTTGTCTCGTTGTTCCCAATAGCCCGAGTTTTCCTAAGACTTTTCTTTCGGCTAAATCTCGAATAGAACAGGTATTAAATATCAGGATATCTGCTTTGGTTTCCTCTTCGCAGCGGATAAGGCCTCGATTTTCCAATTGACCAATCATAATTTCAGAGTCAAGCTCATTCATCTGACAGCCATAGGTTCGAATATAAAAAGTTTTAGGTTGTTTCATAGCTTTCTGGATTTATGGAAAACTCAAGATTCTAAGCCTTTATTTCCTTTTATTCAATCGGAAAAAAGGCTTTGCAAAAAACATCTTTCCTTTGTATGATAGCTTTTATTTCTCATTCTTATAGGTTAAAACATGCAAAGGAAAGCAAAAACATACGTTCCAAACAGCAAAGAGAACACGCAAAATTGGCTCATACTCGATGCAAAAGGAAAGACATTGGGCCGCTTAGCATCCGAAATTGCTAAAATTCTTCGAGGAAAACATAAACCTTCCTTTACTCCGCATATGGATTGTGGAGATGGTGTGATTGTTCTCAATGCACAACATGTTCGAGTAACAGGAAAAAAAGAAGTACAAGAGGTTCTTCGATATTACACAGGTTCAATGAGTGGATTACGAGAAATTCCTTATCGGACTATGAAAGCCAGAAAACCTCATTACATTATTGAGCACGCTGTCAGCGGCATGATGCCGAAAACGCGTCTTGGCAAGCAACAACTAAGAAAATTACGGGTCTTTGCAGGAGAACAACATGAGCTTACTGCACAGCAACCTATTCAAGTGAACATTTAAAAGAGAATCAGACGATGACGAAAGAAGAAACAGTAGCAACAGGAAGACGCAAAACCGCTGTGGCTTCCATAAGACTTCGAAGTGGCAACGGGCAAATAGATGTCAACGGACGGACGCTAGAAAATTATTTCCCTCTTGATTTTCAACGAAAAACCATTTTGCTTCCTCTTGAAAAACTAGGAGGAAACGATCGGTATGACATGGTGATTCGGGTCCGTGGTGGGGGAATAGAAGCACAGGCCATTGCTATTCGCTTAGGTCTTTCCAGGGCTTTAGTACAAAATGATGAAAATTTGCGAGGCCCCTTTAAGGATAAAGGCTTTTTGACCAGAGATCCCCGTAAAAAAGAGCGGAAAAAATACGGGCGCAAGGGCGCAAGGAAGAGATTCCAGTTCTCTAAACGGTAATTTTCCGATTAGGTTCTTTTTTCTCGAATCAGCAAAGCACAATAGATATCTATTGTGCTTTTTTTTTGTTTTCCTTAAAAAGGAAAATAAAAACCTTAGGTTGAAGGAATCCAAATGGCCGATTTGCTTTATATAGAATCATCACCTAGAAAAAAAAGATCTTCTTCTATTGAAATCGCACATCAATTTGTAGAAGCTTACCGTCAAAAACACCCAAAAAATGAAGTCAAAATACTCGATTTATGGGAGAGAAATCTTCCCCCTTTTGATGGAGACACGATTGACGCGAAGTATGCCATTATGCACGGCAATTCTCATACGGAAGCACAACGAAAAGCATGGCGTGCAGTAGAAGAATTGATCAACGAATTTAAACAAGCAAATAAATATCTATTTTCTCTTCCTATGTGGAATTTTGGCATTCCCTATTGTTTAAAGCACTATTTCGATCTCATTGTCCAACCTACCTACACGTTTTCCTATTCACCTGAAAAGGGCTATACTGGCTTAGTCACTGGTAAACCTGCCTATCTTGTATATGCAAGAGGAGGGGCTTACGGTCCGGGAACTGGAGCCGAAGGATTAGATTTTCAAATCACCTATATGCAAACCATTTTGGGATTTATTGGATTTACAGATATACAATCAATCGTAATTGAGCCGACCTTGGCCTCTCAGGAAGCAAAACAACACACCATGGAAGAAGCTAGAAAAAAAGCCGACCGTCTCGCCACCCTCATCTAGGGCATGTCATGAATTGGTAACTCACCTTACGCATTGAACTTAATCTCGATCTTAATCATGATCTTAATCTTGCTTTTCTTTAAATGATCAGAGTTTGATTCTTGTGTGAGGAAAAAGATCAAGATTAAGCAAGATTAAGATCATGATCAAGATCGAGATTAAGATCGAGATTAAGATTGTTTGCGTAAGGTGAGTAACTAACTTTAGTATTAAATAAAGAAAATATTTATGTAAATAATTTAATTTTATATCAAAAAATAAAGATAGTTAAGGATGCTTAATCCGGCGATGGCGGCTGTGTCTGTTCGTTAGGAGTTAGTAACCTGAATTTTGGGTTTCTCTCCTCGGAATTTAGCAATCTAACGGGCAACTTTCAAGATACCGCTTCTTGAGCATATTGATTTAATATTCTCTGCGAAGCGATATTTGAAATTCGCCCGTGATATCGCTAATTTTCAATGAGATAAACCCAAAACTCAGATTAGTAGTTACGATTTAACATTGTACCTAAAGTATCAGAAATCGCTCCCGTACCACCACCTTTTTGACAGATAACTTTTTTAGGCAATTTACTTTGGTATTCTGGGTGATATGATATAAAATCCTGTAAATCAAGAAAATTTTGGTCAATGTAATGTTGTCCGCGTTGGCTACAACCTGAGGCAGTATCGATGGACCTATAGTAAGCACTCTCCAGGTATTTAAAACGTGTATTTATGTCCCCATCTAGAGACTTGTAAGCTTTTTGCCTTTTAGATAAATTTTCCATAACGCTCTTGCAGGTTTCATGTGCTGATTTTGCGGTAGCGGGTAACGGCACGGAATAGCAAAAGCCAAAAAATCTTAACAAGCGCATCCAAAAGCTAACATTTTGCTGGGTTGGCCATTGAGAAGTTTTTATCAATAAACAATAACTCAATTTTTCGATCAGTTGGATCCGTTCCATCAGGGGGACAGTGTTTGCTTTTTCAAGTTCCTCCGCGTTATAGGGTATACTTAAAAAAGGATCACCTGGAAAAGAACCCTTAATAAATTGTTGAATAAAATCATTACTATTAATTACGGCTGGGTGCATTTCGAAACCTCTACTTTTTAAAGTATACACTATAACAAAAGTTGTTTTATTTGTAAATCTTCTAATTATACTGCTAAATTAAATATATAAACCTAAATTAATCTAAACCAAGTAGTATGCAGAACTTTTACATGCGGCAAAACCAAGTAGGAGGCCTGGATTAGCGAGTATTATGTCAAAAAATAAAGATAATTAAGGATACTTAATCCGGCGATGGCGGCTGTGTCTGTTCGTAAGGTGTTATGATGAAGTATAACTCCAATGCTTCCAAGCCGGTATAAAGTATCAACTTCGGCTGTACTGAAGCCACTTTCCGGACCAGTAATGAATATAATAGGGTATTGCATTTTGTGCATTTCCTTCGCAGCTTGATGGAAAGGGGTTGCTTGTGCTGAGAGATCTCCAAAAAAGGAAAGAGAAGAAAATTTTTCCCATTGCTCTAGTGATGGCAATACATGGATCGTAGGCAAAAAAAGTCTTCCGCATTGTTTTATTGCGGCAATTGTGATGGCAAGCATTCTTTCTATCTGCTGTGGAAAGAGATTTTTTTTAAGACTCGAGGATCCAGGAAAGAGCCAAAATTCATCTACACCAAGCTCCGTCCCTTTTTCTATAATTGTTTCGAGTCGATTTTGTTTGGGAATCGCTTGTGCTAAAATTAGTTTGGGTTTTATGGGTTCTTCTTGGGTGAATTTTTCTATTATTACGATCGCTTTGTCTTTTGTAATACGGGTAATAACTCCTGTGGCCAAACACCCTTTTCCGTTGATTAGCTCGATAGTGTCGCCTACTTTATCTCTCATTACGTGAGAGAGATGATGAAATTCTGCGGCTGTGAGCTCGTAGGGTTCATCAACTTGAAAAGTAGCATCCAAAAAATAGCGTTCAGCTGGCATGTATAGTTTGAATATTTGGTACGTGAATTTTGATTTTTCCGTCTTCGATCCAACTTTCAATTTCCAATTTATTTTGGGGCGAGATGTATAATGTAAATTGCTGCATATACATCCGAAAGCGGTTTCGGTAGTGTTTTTCTCTTTCTCGAATTTTTGTTTGGACCGATTCTATTGACTTATTTTTGCTCAAGAGAAACGCCACATATGCATCTTCTAGATGAGTAGGGTCAATAAAATTCACACTCCATTCTAGCCATTCTCTTTCGGTCGGCGGCACGGCCACAATTTCAATTTCTAAATTATGTTTTACAATTTCAACAAATAATTCGCTTACATTAGCGGCTAAAAGAGGAATGGAAAGAATAGGAAGATGGTTTTTAAATTGAACAGAGTTGGATGCAAGCAAGGGGTAAGTCGATGGATTGATTGTGGTACTATACTTCAACGGATAAAAGACTTGGAGAGAAAGATCTTGTTTAATTGGAATAAAACTTTTTCGAAGAAAATTAATTTGGAGATTCTTTGCTTCGGGATCATTGAGAACTTCTGGACCTCGAGTAAGGAAGGGGATGTGAATTTTTTTCCAAGATTCTGGAATATAAAAGGTCACCTCATCTTCATACTTCTCGTTCTCTTGCAGGCTATCTAAATGTTCTTTTGTAATATCGTGCAAAGAAAAAGTTAATTCGAGCCCTTTATTTTTTAGGGAAAGAACTTCTTCTTTAGGGCCACTCACTGTTTGTAAAAGATGCATGGGCCAGATGTCAAGAAATTCATATCCAGGAGGAGGATCACCAACAGGGGAGTTAATCGTGATAGGGATATTATCAGTCAATACAGGACTCATTTTTATGACGAATTCGGGATGAGTCACGGAAGAAACGTGTTTCAATAAATTAAAGTGCGGATTCAAACTTACGAGGTTCTTTTTTGTGATTTGTACAAAGCCATTAGGTCCGAGATGAGAAGCGTCGAGAAGGATTTCCACATCACCGGGTTCTAGTTGGTCAATGACATTTTTTGTTCCGGTTAAAGTAAGTGTGATACGTTTGCTCATAAAGCCATTTGGTTGTAGATCTTGAATGGTTTGATCAGCCGGCGTATTGATTATGCGAATAGGAACGGAGGCAATTGTTTTAGAAGAAGAAATCGAATGATTGACAAAAAACCAAATGAAAATAGCTGCCAGGAAAGCAAGTAATTTTCTTTGCCATTGATGAAAAAAAAATCTATTAACTAAGAATTCCATAATTTTTTCCATCTTTCTAGGATTGTGAAACCTGAGGAATGGATCGCTTTGGCAGGTAAGCTGAAAACGCTCCGAATGATTCCTTTAAAGCGATCGATTTTTACTCCTCGGGTCATAATTCCATCTCGGGCGATTGACACTTTTCCAGACTCTTCAGAAATGACGATCACCAAGGCGTCAGAAATTTGACTAATTCCCAATCCAGCTCTATGTCTTGTTCCCATTGATTTTGAGAGATGTGTGCTATCATCTGCAAGAGGAAGAATCGTTGCTGCGGAGAGCAATGTAGTGCCCCGAATGATCACAGCACCGTCATGGAGGGGGGTTGTCGTGCTAAAGATAGATTCTAGTAATTCGGGAGAAAATTCAGCATTGATCATGACAGATTTTTTTGCCAAGTCTTCGAGCGAATCTTGATTTTCAAGTACAATTAATGCACCGATCCGCTTTTCTGCCAAACGATAGATCGATTGAGAAATGCTCTCTAAAAATTTATCAAACTCGGTCATTTCTCGATATTTTTTGCTTTTTACACTCAATTTAGAAAGAGCTAATCGGAGCTCTGGTTGGAAAATGATTAATAAGGCAAGAACCGCGACATTGACGACATAATACATTAATTTTTCCAAGACAGGTAAATTTAACCACTTTGATAAACCGAAAAAAATTAAAAATGCCAAACTTCCATACAATAAATCCATCGCCCGAGTATTCCAAAAAAAAGAGAGAAGATAATAAAGAACAAGGGCAATGCTAAGAATTTCAATGGCAGGAATAAGGAATTGAAAAATCCACATAGTTATACCCAATTCGTCTCAAAATTTGGATTTTTGGCTGCGCCAAAGCCCCGGGATTAAAAGATCAAAAATGGCCTAATATTATAATATTAAGCCATTTTTGATCTTTTAATCGCGGGAGCTTTCGCGTTGCCACAAACCAAATTTTGAGACGAATTGGGTATATTTTTAAAAAAAGAAATGAGTTTGATTAAGTCAAGATGTTCAGGAATATCATGGACTCGTATGATATCGACATTTGCCAATACAGCCATTGTATTTACAACCAATGTAGCAGGAAGCAGTTCTGGGTATGTTTTGTGGAGAATATTTCCCAAAAACGACTTTCTCGATAGTCCTATGAGGATAGGAAATCCTAATGCTTTAATAGTAGGTAAGTTTTGCACAATTGCGATATTATCAGCCACAGTTTTTCCAAATCCAATTCCAGGATCCAATATAATATTTTCTTCCTTTACGCCCGATTGTAGTAATAAATCAATTTGTTTTTTAAACCAATCTAGCAAAAAAGGAAAGATTCCTTTTGGGTATGTAGGATTGATTTGCATTGTTTTTGGGTCTCCTTGCATGTGCATAACGCAAATGGGGCATTGAAACTCAGCTGCCACTTTTCGCATTGCGGGATCGCGGAAGCCAGAGATGTCATTGATCAAAGTAGCACCTGCTTCTAAAGCCGCTCGTGCGACAGAAAATTTTTGTGTATCTATGGAAAGGGGAGTAGGAACTTTCTCTTTCAAAGCGGCTAAGACGGGTAAGACCCTTGTTAATTCTTCTTCTGCTGAGACCGGTTCTGCTCCGGGACGAGTCGATTCCCCCCCAATGTCGATCCAATCAGCTCCTTCTGCAACCATTTGGAGTCCTCTTTGAATGGCAATTTTTGGGTCAAACCACCGCCCTTGATCAAAGCATGAATCGGGTGTGACATTTAAAATTCCCATTAATTTTGTCACGCTCATCAAACTCCTTCCAAAAAATCATTTTTTTGATAAAGATCTATCGTTTTTAGGAATATTATACCATGGACGTTTTATTTCTGGCTCGCTTTCAATTTGCTTTGACAATCATGTTCCACTATATCTATCCGGTTCTTAGCATAGGTTTAAGCTTGTTGATGGTTATTATGGAAGGGATCTATCTAAAAACTGGAAATAAGCTGTTCTTTCGAATGTCGCAATATTGGACAAAGATTTTTTCTCTCACTTTTGCGATAGGGGTAGCTACTGGAATTGTCATGGAATTTGAATTTGGGACCAATTGGGCCACTTATTCTCGTTATGTCGGTGATGTGTTTGGGAGCGCCTTAGCAGCAGAAGGGATCTTTGCTTTTTTTCTAGAATCGGGTTTTTTGGCTCTTGTTTTGTTTGGCTGGAATCGAGTCGGTAAAAAGCTTCATTTTTTTGCCACCACTATGGTTTGTTTGGGTGCCCATTTTAGCGCAATTTGGATCGTCGTAGCAAATTCATGGATGCAAACGCCCGCTGGATATCACATCGTAGGAGAGGGAATCCAAGCAAGAGCTGAAATTATCGATTTTTGGGCAATGGTCTTTAATCCCTCTTCGGTTATTCGTCTTGCACATGTGATCATCGGTTGTTGGTTAGCTGGCGCTTTTCTTGTGATTAGTATTTCCGCTTACTACCTACTGAAAAAGAAATATACCAGTTTTTCGCGCGCATCCATGCAAATCGCCTTGTATGTAGCTTTGGTTGCAGAAATTATCCAACTAGTCCTCGGAGATTTAAGTGCAAGAAATGTTGCAAAATACCAACCGATGAAATTAGCAGCTTTAGAAGCTGTCTATAAGACAGATTCAGCAGTACCGCTTACAGTGATTGGGCTTGTTGATTCGAAAAAAGAAACGGTGCATTATGCATTGCAAGTTCCAAAATTGTTGAGTTTTTTATCTCATAGAGATTTTTCTGCTGAAGTCAAAGGTTTAGATCAAATTCCACATGAAGATTGGCCACCTGTTTCTGCTTTATTTTATACATATCGGGTCATGTTATTGATGTGGGGATTG
>JABDGJ010000016.1 GCA_013286075.1 Chlamydiota bacterium | reverse complement strand
AAGGCTCTTCTGCTGCCAATAATTTACAACGCATTTTTTCCATGCGGGAAAAGAGCGATTCGAAAATAGATTTATCCTCTTGTATCGTTTTAACGACACCTAAAGCAACAGGGATGCATTTTTCACAGTATTTAGATCTAGTTCCAAAGTAGGAACACGTTGGAACATAAGACAAATGCTCTAAAATATATCGAGCCACTTTCCCTCCCGACAAGAGAGACCAATGAAAAGCAGAGTATGGTTCATATTCAGATTGTAATGAATCGTTTTTTTGTAGCAAGTCGCGGAAGGCAGCAAGATCATCTGAAAGAGCTGTTCTGCTGATGGGAGAAGTCCAATATTCTTTGTCCTGTACAGTTATGGATTGTATTTGACCTCTCTCATAGGATGGTTGGGTTGTAGAAAATGAAAGTTCTTTAGGTATTGGTTTTATATTCATAACTATTTTATATAATATAAATATTATAAAATACACGCTTATTTTTTTGAGACTACAGGAATATTGATGGAAGGTCCATCCTTAAAATTAGCCGCAGAACAACTGGCCCCTTTACAAGGTGAAATAATTAAAGCCGTACGTGGAAACACAAAAATAGAAAAAGAACGATTCTTAAATAAAAAAATTTATTCTATTTTCTCCTATGGAAAATACTTAATTTTTCAATTTGATCAGTTTGCATTAAAAGTCCATTTTTTACTATTTGGTAGCTTTGAAGCCACGATAAATCGTAAAAAAGTTACTGGGGACTATCCTAAAAAAATCCAAATGCCAAGATTGGCATTCGAATTAAAAAAAAGCCACGTTGAATTATATAACTGTTCAGTGAAAATTATAGAAGGATCTGCTGTGCGAGATTTGTGTGATTTTACAATTGATATTATGGACGATAAATGGGATGAAATACAAGTTATAGAGAAATTAAAAAATCACCCTGATAATGAAATAGCAGACGCGCTTTTGGATCAGAATATTTTTTTAGGTGTAGGAAATATCATCAAAAATGAAGTTCTATTTTTAGCTAAAACTCTACCTGAACACAAAATAGGAATGCTTTCCCTTAGAAAATTAAGGCAAATTATTACATTAACAAGAAGTTATGTCTTTAAGTTTTATCACTGGCGTAAAAAGTTTGAACTGCGAAAACACTACCAGGTGTATCGTCAAAGCCATTGCCAAATTTGCGGAACAAAGGTACTTAGACGGAAGACAGGCACGAGAAACCGGGTAAGCTTTGTTTGCCCACATTGTCAAAAATAAAGGTGTCTTTGAAAAGAGTCCAAAACATCCAGATTTTGAGACCACTTGGGTATAAAATCCTTTATTTAAAATAAATTATAATTGCGACTTGAATTAAAAAAAAGAATGCATTAGCTTAATAATAAAGCTATCACAACCTATCAATCTTCAGGAATTTTCAAATGATTGAATCAACAAGCAGAATAAGCATAAACTCTTCTACTAAAAATTTTTCTCTAATTTTTAACGAAAATGTCTCTATAACTTTAAGCAAAAATGTCTCTGTAACTTTAAACAAAAATGTCTCTGTAACTTTAAACAAAAATGAAAAAACTGAAGTTTTTACAGACCTAAATCCTAGTCCGTCCTACCAAACCAATTTCGATTTCAGAAATAAACTAGAACCTCTAAGGAAAAAAACGACCAGCACCGCCGAAAAACATGAACTATATAAAGCGAGAATGGACATCTATTTTAAGGCAATGAAAACGCCTTCGACAATAGAATCGTAAAAAATAATCGGCAATATTCAGCTCACCATAATACGTAGATATCACGATGGTTTTCTACGGAAAAATTCAAATGGCTTAAAAAAAAGAGATAATACGAATTTGAACAGAAATTGAGCAGAGTATAGTATGAAGTGTTTGAATCTGGCCCACCTTACTTCTCTTAAAAATAAAGAGTGAGATTGTGCTTGATACTCAATAAATTCAGAAGGTAGGGTAGCTGTTTCTGAAATTGTTTTTGGTGTACCTCTCACTATTTCTTCGCTATCTCTCACCCTGGCTTGCACGGAAGATGGTTTTGTGTCATCAATGGATTCTTCGCTCCCCACATATAAATTTTTCCGCTTATTAAAAAATTTTAATACAGCTCTCGCGCATTGAGTTGCTTCTAGAAAAGCCTTATTAACACCCCTTTCTAGCACTAGTCCAGAACTTGCATCTCCAACAAGCAAAATAATGATCCCTTTATATAGACTTGCAACGGAGCTACTCCGATATATTGTCATGGGAAATGTTACTATTCTATTAAAACCAAGACTAGCAACTTTATGTGAACCAAGATAACATTCAAAATGATCTAATATTTTCCTAATTTTTCCGTTATCTTTTACGTGTTCCTTTAATTCTGACATGGTCCAAGGATTTTCAGGATTTCCTTTAGTTCCTTGTATAAGAATTCTATGAGTAAGATAGCTAACAAACTTATGGAGTGTAATAATTCCGGAATTTCCATTTCTCGGCTTTCCAGCCGTTTCAAAGTCAAAGCCGCTTGACATTACAAACTGCGTAGATCCTTGCAGGTATGTTCTTGGTTTAAAATTAGGGGTGGCTTTATATTTTAACTCCAATAAGTACCCAAGATTCAATATGTCTGTTTTCTGAGCACCGATCACATTTCTGATTTCACTTTTAGATCCGTCGGCCCCGATGATTACCCTAGCTCCCCCAGTTTGTTTTAAAAAATCATCGAAAGAGAGCTCACCTGGTTTTTTCTGACTGCTCTCAGCAACATATTTAATGTTGAAAGCCTTATCTCGATGGACAGTAATATTTAACCGTTCTTTTGCAAATGTAGCTAAGGTAGTTTCAATTGTACTTGTTGGAATACTTTTCTTGCTCCAGCTTTTCAATTGGAATAAAAGTTGACGCGCGGCTTCTGTATTTACACAATTTGTCGAAGCAGCTAAACCCTCCATAAGAAACTTACTCATCGCATTTATCGAATCGCTACCAATTGCTAATTTATGGTCTCTAGTCGTTTCAGGACGCTTATCAAACACAATAATCTTTAATTTCCTGTCAAGAGATCCCAATAAACATGCTGTAGCCATTCCTGCAGGACCTGATCCAACAATTGCCACGTCATATTTCGCACCCACACTATTCATGATTTACCTTATTCAACAATAACAAGTTTTTGCTTTATTAATTTTAATAATTATCCTATTAACACTATTAAAATACAAATAATATCCTGGAATTTCACAACTTTTTACACGCACTTCGTACGATTTCATTCTTTGGATATTTGAATAAAAATTCAAATATCCAATTGAAAATAAAAAAATCTTCTTATAAAAATATGATTCCACTTTTCATTCAGCTAGGAGACGAAAAAAATGAATAAATTTTTATATATATTATCGCTATTGGCGTATGGCTATTCGGTAAATTCTTTTGCAGAAGATAAAATTTACATTTCCTCAAGAGATGTCCTGATTGCTGATAATGGCATAATTGTTTCTCTTGATGGATTTGCACAGAGTGTAAATCCTATCCATTGTGATGAAAATGGGATTTATTTAGAAAGGCTCGAGGCTTGGTATTGCAGAAATTGCGATAAACATACTTGGTCATTCAATGAAAAATGTCCGTCATGCGGCAGACCGAAACCAAAATGTGGTGAATATACCGAATTTTGAAATCTTTTTGATATTATGTTGAAGATCACTTTATCATTACTTTTACTTATATTTAGTTTTATTGACGCAGTTAATATACATAAAATCCTTAACAATATTCCTGAGGAAGATAGGGAAATTCTAAGATCGTTATTTTTTACTATTTTTTGCGAAGATCATGCGTGTTATACCCTTTTTGGCGATAAGCCAATTTCATTGTCTGGACATTTTGCATATACACCACCCGAAAATATCTTAGAAGGGATGCAATGCGGTGGAATTTTTTGGAAAAAATGGGAAGTATGGGAAAAATATAGCCATTTATTTCAAATAAAAAAATTTCTCCTTTTGAAAGAAGAGTCCTGGAGTAGCGATCATAAAATTTTAAATGTAATTTTCATTAACAAAAAAGAATTCATCAAAGCTATCACAAAACATTTGTTCTTATTTGAACATCTTTTAGAAAGAAAAATCATTCCTGAAGAAATGCTAGAGAATATCGAGTTGAAAAAAATATCATTTACAAACAGCATTGCTAATAATCAAATTTTGTGGGGAATTTTGCTAGGCTATGGCAAGCATAATTCCATTTTATACAATCGCAGAAATTATTCGGATTCATTTATCTTAAGCGATCCCCCTCTTATAAATTCTTTGATTCAATTAAAATACTTTGGAGATTATTCCATTACTCCATTACCAATAGCCTCTGTCCATTTTGTAGCCGATAAAGAACATCAGGAAACAAAGTTGCTTGAAAAAAAATATGAGAGATTGCGCGGGAAAATTTCAGAAATTTATTCAAAGGGTGATTTTCTGGAAATTACATTAGAGAGTGTCGTCAATTGATAATATCGGGATCTGCCGCAAACATGACTCTATTTGTCGATGCAATAATAAATGGATTGTATTACGTTTTATTTGAATTCAAAATCTCATTCCCCTACTATTCGGTCAATTTGATGATAAAGAAGGGAAAATGAAAATATTAAAAAAAGCTCTAGAAATTACAGTGGTGAGCCTCGCTCTTTTCTCATCGACTGTCGAAGCTTGTACGCGCGTCCTTTATTCTGGCGATGAAGGGCTTGTCATTGTGGGTCGTTCCATGGATTGGGATGAAGATATGCACTCCAATCTCTGGGTATTTCCCCGTGGAATCAAACGCGATGGTGCTGGTGGCAAGAATTCGGTCTCATGGGTCGCAAAATATGGAAGCGTCACTATCTCTGGGTATGATGTAGGCATTGCGGATGGAATGAATGAGAAAGGATTTGTCGCCAACTTACTTTATCTTGCCGAATCTGATTATGGAAAGCCTAATGAGGATAAACCAATTCTATCAATCAGCCTTTGGGCTCAGTATGCCTTAGACAACTTTGCAACAGTTTCTGAGGCAGTCGATGCTTTAAGAAAAGAACCTTTCCAAGTCGTTGCCCCTCTATTGCCCAATGGAGCGCCAGCTCAACTTCATTTATCCATTTCTGACCCTAGTGGCGATTCAGCCATTTTTGAATATCTTGCAGGGAAGCTAGTGATCCATCATGGGAAACAATATAATGTAATGACAAATTCACCTTCATATGATCAACAGTTAGCTCTAAATGCCTATTGGCAGGAAATTGGTGGAAATACCTTTCTTCCTGGAACAAGCCGAGCAGCAGATCGCTTTGTCCGAGCTTCATTCTATATTGGAGCTGTTCCAAAGAAGGCTGATCCCCACTTTATCACAGCGGTCCCAGACCGCAATTTTGTTTACCAAGCTGTTGCTATGGTAACGAGTATTATGCGCGGCGTTAGTGTTCCTTTAGGGATTAGAACACCAAAGGAACCCAATATTGCCTCAACACTTTGGCGAACGATCTCAGATCAAACAAATAAGGTCTATTACTTTGATTCAGCCACTAGTCCCAATACGTTTTGGATTTCCCTGGCCGATCTCAACTTCAATTCTAAAATCATGAAGCTGACACTCACTGGTGGGAAGGTTTATGCAGGAAATGCGGTTGAACATCTCGAAATTACAGAACCTTTTAGTTTTCTTCCTGGCAAACCTTAGAGGGTGTTTGTAATTATAATAGCCTTGCTTCGAAATTATTTTCTCGCTAGGAAACAATAATTTCAAAGCAAGGTTTATTAGAATTACAAAACACCCTCTTAATCTTTACGGAAATGTAAAGTGAAAAGTAACGCAAACAAAACCAAATTTTCAGGAGTCATTTATGTTTATAGTGAATTATTTTTTACCTCCCAAAAAACAAGTTTTTTCTTCTCCTATAACCGCAAAAGATATTTCTGATCCCTTATTAGCCACAGACACCAAAGAAATTTCTTTAACAAATTCATCTGAGATGAATTTAATAGGTATTGAAAAAGCGACTACAAAGGACGATTATGAAGAAATCATGCAAAGAGCAAATCATATTGCCACCCAAGTTCTATCTTTTAAAAAAGATTTTGAATCGACTAAAAGTTCTTATTCCTATTATGATAATCTTTCTCGAGGATCATTAGAAGGACAAGAACAATACTTACCTTTACTTTCAAACTTACAAAGAATAATTTCTAATGTTGCTAAAATAAATAAAGAAATTATGTCGTTGAAGGTTGATTTTTCGGCTTATGATATTCAACACCATTTAAGTGATTCAAGCAAAAATAAGAAAGCTAGAGACTTTCAAAGAGTGATTAGAAAAATTGATAATGATCTTAAGTTTAGCCATCAAATTCAAAAACTTCAATCTTCTCTTACAAGAAAAATCATCTATCGAGAACAATCAAGTACATGTTGCATTATTTCTTAGAGATTACTACCGTACTTTGATAGTACTTATTGATCATTGAGTTCTTTATTCAATAGTTTAAAAATTAAAAAGCCTCAGCGTTTACTAAGGCGAGCTAAAATTTCTCGCTTTAGCTATAGGCGTCTTTTGCGCTTATAAGATACTTTGATACTTGTATAAAAGTATCTTTACAACAGCAGGAGCCTATCACGATATTGCTAGAGAAGGAGAAGGGACAGATTATTGGGATGAAGAAAGCAGCGAGGCATTAGAAACACTGCTCAGCACTCTTGGAATAGAGGAAAGGGAAGAGTATGTCCGAGCAATCAAAGAAAAAGACCCGAAAAATGGGAATTTTTCTTCAGATGTACAACGAATTCTTCACGATGCCGATTCCTTAGATATCATGAGAGTCATTGGGAGATTTTCTTTTAGTAAAAATCATTTGTGTTTCTATGCATTTGATCCTCAACAAAGATCTTTTTGCGATCAGCTAATCAATGAAATAGCTGATTTCATTAGCATTACGGAAAAACCCAAGATACGCAATGAACTGGAGCATTTTAGCAATGATTTCTATGGAGATTTAGTAAGGCTCCTGTTCTCGGAGAAAAACAATAAGGGTACAACAAGATTTCCGCTTATTACACAACTTTTGCAAAATGATATGCAAAAGATTCTCACACCATGAAATGACTTTTTACAATAACTCGTAGTCTTTTTTTATGATTCGGAAAAGGATCTTTTTGCAATATTTATTATAAGGAGATAAAACATGAAAAAAAAATCTAATTTGAGAAAATTTACCTAGATTTGGATTTGTGGCCGAATCTCGATTTCTCCGACGTCCTGGGGCGGTTGGCATTTTGTCTACGAGGAGAAAAATTGCTTTGCGGCTTGGTTTTCTGTCCATGGTTTGCAGAGTGTGTATTTCTTCCATTTTGGATTGGTTGGGCAGAAATACTTTGATCAATCTCAAAGCCAGTTTCTATTTTTTTTGTAATCTTGTGCTTGAGGAGCTTTTCAATGTTATCCAGGAGTTTAAGTTCATCGACGCAGACTAGCGAGCATGCCCATCCCTCATTTCCGGAGCGACCCGTACGGCCAATGCGGTGGATGTAATCTTCTGGAACATTTGGAAGCTCAAAATTCACTACATGAGGCAATTGGTCAATATCAAGGCCGCGTGCAGCGATATCGGTTGCAACGAGTACTTTAATTACGCCCGATTTAAAATTGGCGAGCGCTTTAGTTCGTCCAGATTGGCTTTTATTGCCATGGATTGCCTCTGAGATAATGCCATCCATATTAAGTTGCTTGGCAAGCTTGTTAGCACCATGTTTAGTACGGGTAAAAACTAAAACCTGTTGCCACTTATTTGTAAGGATTAAAAACGAGAGAAGTTCTCTTTTACGCTTATTGTCAACTGGATAAATAATATGCGTTACAAGATCTGTAGCTGCATTTTCTTTTGCCACTGCGATTGTATGAGGGTTTTTTAGAATGCCGGCAGCCAGTTTTTTGATTTCTTCAGAAAAGGTGGCTGAAAAAAGCAAATTTTGTCTTTTAGCAGGCATTAATTTGAGGATTTTTTTAATGTCATGAATGAAGCCCATATCTAGCATTCGGTCCGCTTCGTCGAGAACTAAAATTTCTACTTGGGAAAGGTCGATGACATGTTGTGATACGAGATCCAAAAGCCTTCCAGGTGTTGCAATGATGATATCAGCTCCATTTTGCAATTTTCGGATCTGTGTGTTAATATTGACGCCGCCAAAAATTACCTCCGTTTTAAAAGGAAGGTGCCTTCCATAATCTTTCACATTTTCGCCAACTTGAGAGGCAAGCTCCCGTGTCGGGGTAAGAATAAGAGCGCGTAAGGTATGCGTATGTTCATTTTTTCTAGTATTCATCAACACTTGTAAAAGAGGTAGTGTAAAACCAGCTGTTTTCCCTGTACCAGTTTGTGCAGTCGCTAAAATATCATGTCCCTCAATAATAAGAGGAATTGCTTCGACTTGAATAGGAGTAGCTTTTTTGTGGCCTTTTTCTGTAATAGCTTGAACAATTTCTTGCTGAAGGTCGAAATCTTGAAACGACATTAGTTCCTTGGATATAATTTTAATTGTTGTTAATCTATAGTGACTTACATTTTCATTTAAATACAAGTTAATATCGCAAAGAAAGCACACCGAGCCTAAATTATTTTTAAAAAAAAGTGTTAAAATTTGGAGTGCGTGTGACTCGTCACCGCTTTCCAAAAACTCCAGTACTGGGTACACTTCGAACTTTTGACTGGCTCGGCCTTTCACAAGAATTTTAAACCCTCTCAAAATTAATAGCTTAAAATTCACTTGAAAACAATGTATCCCAAAAGATACAATAAGGTTATATGGACGAAATAGAAATTGAATTCTACGAAAGCGCCACCGGCAAACGACCCTTTGAGATCTGGTTTAAGGATATCAAAGAGATCCATACTCGATCCAAAATTTTTGACAAGGCTTGATCGTTTAAAGCTTGGGAACTTTGGCGACTGCAAAACTCTACAAGAGGGAGTTTGCGAGCTCAGGATTCATTATGGTCCGGGCATTAGAATTTATTACGGAAAGATTGGGAATAAAGTCATCTTGCTTCTTTGCGGTGGTGATAAAGGCGACCAAGATAGGGACATCGCAAAGGCAAAGGAGTATTTGAAAGATTATCAATCAAGGGAGATAGGTCATGGCAAGAAGTAAAAAATATCAAGAATTTCTACTCGAGCATTTAGAGGATCACGATGAAGCCGTCGCTTACCTAAACGCAGCTTTAGAAGAAAGCCTTAAAGGCGATGAAGAGTCACAACAGCTTTTCTTGATCGCTCTTCGCAATGTCGCTGAAGCGCAAGGTGGTGTCGGCGCTTTAGCTAAAAAAGCACATGTCGGCCGCGAAAGTCTCTATAAAACCCTTTCAGGTACAGGGAATCCTAAATGGCACACGCTTGTTTCACTATGTGTAGCGATGGGTTTGAATTTAAGATTAAGTTAAAGATCATATTCGGCAAACATAAGTCATACTTAACCGATATAATAACAAAAGAGCGGTGACGAGTCACACGCACTCCAAAAACTCCGGATGCAAGATTCGAACTTGCGACCAATGGATTAACAGTCCACTGCTCTACCGCTGAGCTAATCCGGAATAGAAACAGCCATTTTAGAGGATTTATTTATTCCTCGCAATAGTTTTTCGAGAGCTACGTTGGATTCAAATCGGGGAGTTTTTCCCGCTTTTTTTTTGGTTGTTTATTTTTTTTTGGATGAGGGGGCCTTTTGGTTGTTTCTTTTTCAGGTAGGGAACCAGTAGTCAGTGTACGGATTCTTCTTTGGAGGAAATAAATACAGGAAAGGAGGAAAAAAAAGAGGAGAATTGCACTACTCAAGAGAACATAGAAAAGAAGTCCCATTTTTGAGTTTTCTTTTGTAATAGAATTTTGAAAATCATTTTCAGCCAATTCTTCCCTAGAATCGATGGTGTTCATAGGACGCACCTCTAAAGTCCTAGCAGGAATTCGTGAACTCATTTTTTCCTGTGTGACTGTATTCCACCAAGCAATGGTTATTTCCGGTAACTCGAGGCTTCCATTTTTTTGTGGAATGAGAGTGTATTGTTCTTTTCGAAGGCTCGTCAATTGCCCATCACTTATTTGGTTTTCCAATTGAGGTTTATCTTCATATACTCGGCAAGAAGCTCCTGTAACCTGCATTTCTTTGAGGTTTGGTAGTTGATTTGCTTGTATTCCACAACCTACAATGGTAAACCCTCGCATAATAGGTTCCCCTTCGCGAAGGATTTGAGACTCATCCCAGTTTTCTTCAATTTCGAGCGACTGTGCTGGAATCCATGGAACCATATCGGGAATGGAGGGTTGGATATCAAAAGGGATTTCTTTCGTATAGATTGTGAAGGGTTGTAGATCATAGCCCTGAAAAGCAGAGAAAAAACCGTACCCAAATGGGTCATATTCAGTTTTTTTTCTAGAAACCACTCCTTGCATGCTAAAAGAAGGAATTGTAAAAGAACCGCTCTTCAAAGGAATCACCATATAGCTATATTCAACAGCACATCCTTCAACACCATTGCATATTGTGCGATACACTTTTGGATCTCCATTTTTCTCTACAATGCAATCTTCAATATGTACTGATTGCATTTGCACATTAGCCACTTCTATAGGGGCATGAAGAGTGACTGTATAAAAAAATGGCTCATTCTTATAGGGGCTTGCATGGCTAATTTTTGCAGCAATTTCCACCCCTTTTTGATCTGATTGCGTAGCTTGTTCGTCACTGACATGAATAAGAATTGGTTGGCTTTTCAAAACACCTTCTGATGTCTCAATGAGAATGGGGGGAATCGCAATCTCTCCTGTATGGAACGGAGTCATAGTGAACGTCCAAGTCATACTGGATGTCATTTGCCCATTTACGATTGTAAGACTAGAAGCTCTTTGCTCCGAATGAATGGCAAATGATTTTCTCAATTCTTCTAATAGAGGGGTTCCCTTTTCAGAAGCTCCTTGCAATGTGAGTTGCAAATAGATGTTTTGTCCACGCGACAAGTCGGTCCGATTGATTTTTGCAATAAATTCGGCAGAAAATAAAGGACAGGTCATTAGAAAAAAGAAGAAAAAGATTTTTTTTACCATGGGTCGTGACTTTCCTTTGTCCCATTTCTTTTGGATTCTATGTAAAATTTATTTTTCAAAAATGTTTGTGGATCATTTGCTATTCGATCCAACCAGAGGTTAGCATCTTCATCTAATTGTTTCTCTTCTGCTGATTTTTCATTTTTTTTCGTATTTTGTTGTTCAAGATATTCTTCCTTTATTTCTTCGGAAGAAGAGTCATTCTTTTGCTCATTTCTTTGTTCATCTTGTTGATTATCTTGTGAAGTATCTTGACTGTCTTGTTGATTATCTTTTTGATTATCTTTTGTATTTTGTTGCTGCTGATCTTTATTTTCCTTGTTGTCTTTTTTTTCGTCATTATCCTCTTGCTTTTCATCCGAGCTGTCAGATTGATTTTTCTCTTCCTCTAACATTTTTTTTACGATCGCAAGATTCTCTTTCGCTTTTGTATGATCTGGCCAAGAAGTCAGAACATCTTCATAGGCTTTGACAGCTGCTGTAAGATTATTCTGTTGTACATATGTATTTCCCAGATTATACAGAGCTTGCGCTGCCACTTCTGGCCTAGAAGAGAGAAGAAACATTTTTTCCGCTTCTTCGTAATTTCCGGATCGGTAATACGCTATCCCCTTTCTGTAAGGATCTTGAAATGCGGTGGAAGCTGCAACGTAATCTTTTTCCTCATAGGCTTTTTTTCCTTGTTCTTCTTTGGTAAGGAAATAGTTTTCATACTCTATTCCATACGCTCTCCCAAAGGAGAAAAAAATAATAAAAAGAGAAATTACATATCCTTGTCTAAACCACCACAAGAAAATAGGAAGAACGGGCAATAGGAATACATAAAAATGTTCCTCCCAGATTTGTTTTTTTACTCCTGTATTCAACCGCTCATTTCCTTTTTCCTTAAGATCGTCGATGATGATTTTTTCGTCGCTTCCATAGCGGGATTCTAAATAACGGCCATTTCCTATTCGACTGATTTCATGAAGTCTTTCTTTTTCGAGTTTTGTCCAAACAGGAGAAGTCGTTGCTGTATTCGAGCGGTGTTTCGGTTGCAAAAGAATCCCTTCTGGAGAACCTATTCCAAACGTATAAATCGAAATTCCTTGATTGGCTAATTCTTTGGCTATTCTCATAGCGCCCGTATCTTCAAATCCCCCATCACTTAATATAACGACTGCTTTGCTCTCTCCAGGCTCTGCTTCTAACATTTTCCCTGCCATATCAAGGGCAGGAGACAGCCGGCTCCCTTGCACGTACACAAGATCAGTAGTAAGCGAAGGCAAAATAGAGATCATCATTTGATGATCGTCAGTGATTGGTGAAATCATGTGTGGATCAGCAGCAAAAGCGATCAGACCTATCTTGACTCCCTGCGCAAAATGGAAAAGATCTTCGATTTTTTGTTTCGCTCGAGCAAGCCTGGTCGGTTTGACATCGGCTGCATTCATTGACTCAGATACATCCAATAACAAAACAAGACTTTGGTTGTCTGATAGCAATTCAATTTCACGATAATTCCATCTAGGACCTGCGAGAGAAAGGACGAGTAGAAACCACGCCATTGACCATAAAACGATTCCCACATTTTTTTTTGTTTTCGTCTCTTTGTTTAGGAGGAGATAAGGAAGGAGGTGTTTGTCGATATATTTTTCCAACTGGTGAGAAGAAACACCCATTTTCCGAAAAAAGAAATAGAACACCCAAATACAGGGGATGATCATTCCCAACCAAAGAAATGAAGGGTGATTGAAATGAAAATCGCTAAAATCCACTAATTTTCCTCCCGATGAACTCTGTTCCTTGATAGAGCATAAACAATAAGAAAAAAAAGATAGCCCCTAGAAGAGGGTATTCATAGAAGGGTTCTCGGATGTACAAAGATTGCTCCTCAGACTCCGATTTTTCTAATTGATCAATCGTGTGATAAATAGATTCTAATGCTTTGTGATTGGTTGCGGAGAAATATTGGCCACCCGTAGTTTCGGCAATATTTTGTAGTAATTCTTCATCAATGGGAATTTCGGCCATTGCATAAGTCCCATTGGTCGGAAAAGGAACTGCCCCTTTTTTCCCAACTCCAATCGTATAAATTCGAATTCCATATTCTTGCGCTAGCTTTGTGGCTTCGAGAGGAGGAATACTACTCGAATTATCTATTCCATCTGTCAAAAGAATGAGAACGCGAGATCCTTTTGGTCTCTCCCGTAAAGTGCGGACACTAAGACCAATCGCATCTCCAATTGCCGTTGCATTCCCTGCCATTCCAGATACTGTATTCTCTAACATTTTAACGACAGATAAAGTATCAAAAGTCAAGGGGACGTGAAGGTATGCATGTTGCCCAAAGGTAATAAGCCCAACACGATCTCCTTTTCTTCCTCGCACAAATTTTCCAACCACTTCTTTTGTTACATCGAGCCGATTGATCTGCTTGGAGGGGGTTGAAAAATCAAGTGCCTGCATAGATGCGGAAATATCAACAGCCAATAAAAGATCATACCCTTTATTTTTTACTTTTTTGATATGGTCGACCTTTTCTGGTTGCATCAAAGCAATGATAGACAATATCCAACTCATAGAAAGAAAAAAATAAAACCATCGACTGTTTTTTACTTTGTTTTTGTGAATGCAAAAAACCTTTTTCAATCGATGTGTAAAAGGAAAGAAAAATTGAGGAACCGAACGAGAAGAATTTTCTTTGTGAGAAACAAAAAAAATCCTCATCAGTAACGGAAGAGGAAGAAGAAGAAAAAACCAAGGAGCATTAAATTGATACATCAGTCCCCTTTAGAGAATCCATTGCTTTATCGCATGCATGATTTCCCTCATGTCAGAATCCGATATAATGAAATTTTTCTGATTGATAGGAGCATAAGGAACGAGCGCGAGCACCTTTCCTTTCTCTTTCCAGTTAAATTGCTTAGGATCATGTTCTGTGAGCCATTGCAACCACCTATCACCTGTAAGACTCGCACACTCTTTTCGCGAAAACAATTGGAGTGTCATCCGACGCAATAGTTGTGAAAGCCCAACAACGGTTTCCGAACGATTTTCTTCTTTGAATTCCGCCTCTAGCTTTTGCAATTGCGCTAAAAAATCGCTCTTCCAACTGCGTCGAAAGGCCATTCTTCTGGCAATAAAATAGCAAATCCCTACACATAGAAGAATTGTTAATAAAATTACAATTTGCCAGCCAATCGCTAAAGGCCACCAATGAATAGGGTCGATTTCCTCAATATCATGAATTTGTTCTAACAAATGATCCAGCATCCTATTTCCTACGCTGCATCTGGCGCAGCTCTTTGCATACATCTGAAGAGGTCATGAGTTCAAGGAGGGGAATTCTCCACTGTTTACACACCTGTCGAAGATTTCCTCTTTGCATTTCCCATTCCGTAGCATATCTCTCTCGTGCAGGTGCATTGTCTGTTTCAATCACTACTTTTTCACTACGGCTAGAAAATTCAATGATTCCCATTGGATAAATCTGTTGGTCAAAAGGATCGTTGATTGCAATAAAAAATACATCCGCTTTTTTCTTTAATTTGGCGATAGAGGTAATTAGGGAGTTCGGCTCACATGTCATAAAATCGGTAATAAAAAATACAATAGAACCAGAGCGTGTTTTTTCTGCTACATATTCCAGGCTCATTTCGAGAGACACCGGATGCGATTCAGCCGGAGGTTCTGTAAGAATTCTCAACCACTGTGTGATGGATGTTTTGTTTTTTGTGGAAGGGAAAAATTGAATACCTCCTAACACATCGCCAAATAAACAAGCACTTACTTTATCTTGCATCGCCATTGCACTCCAAGCTAAATAAGAAGCTGCTCTGGCTGCCTGCACTGATTTAAATGTATTTTTAGTTCCAAATCTCATGCTAGAATTGACATCAATACAAATTAAAAATTGTCTTTCTCGTTCTTCTCGAAATACTTTTAGATGCGGAATATTGGTACGAGCAGTCACTTTCCAGTCGATCCGAATATCATCTCCCGGAACATAATGCCGAACAGAATCAAAATCGAGCCCACGTCCTCGAAAAGCAGTGTGATGATTTCCTGTGGAGGAAAGATTTTTTCGAAGCTTAGATACCCAAAAAGGAGAAAAATATTGTTTTTTTAATGATAATAACTCAGATAAACTTGGGTATAACATAATTCTATGGAATAGCTACGATTTGCAAGAGTTCTTGAATGATTCTCGTGCGAGAAATTCCTTCTGCTTCTGACGCAAAGGAAGGGATAATTCGGTGTCGTAGAATCGGAGTAGCGACGTGATGGATATGTGCAGGAGTAACATATTCTTCATTTCGAAGCCAAGCTAAGGCCTTTGCACATCGAACAATCGCTATCGTGGCTCTTGGAGAAGCACCATGCTGTATCCATTTTGCGAAAGATCGGTCATACTTTTCAGGGGTGCGTGTAGCGCCTACCAAAGAGACTACATATTTTTTTAAATTCTCTGAAATAAATACAGTCGCAACAATATCTCTTGCTCGTAAAATTTCTTCCGGCGAAGTCAGTGGTGGAGAGTCGGAAAAACAAGTATTACCCTTTTGCCTTTTTTCATCGAGATGGACAATGGACAATTCTTCGTCGTGATTTGGATAATCAACGAGCAAATGCATCATAAATCGGTCTAGTTGAGCTTCAGGCAAATGATATGTTCCTTCTTGCTCAATCGGATTTTGTGTTGCAATAACCATATACAAAGAAGGCAACGGATAACTTTTATGTCCGACTGTCACCTGTTTTTCTTCCATAGCCTCTAGAAGAGCTGATTGAACCTTTGCAGGGGCTCTATTAATTTCATCTGCTAATAAAATATGTTTGAAAATTGGCCCTTTTCGAAAAATAAAATCACTTTTTTCGTGAATGTACATTTCTGTTCCGATTAAATCAGAGGGAAGAAGATCAGGTGTAAACTGAATGCGATGAAATTCTCCCTCAATCGCATCCGCAACAGCTTTTGCTGAACGGGTCTTAGCAAGTCCTGGCATCCCTTCCAAGAGAATATGACCATCGGCTAACAAACAGACGAGCATATATTCAATAAGTTCGTGCTGACCGATGATTTTTTCTCGAATAGATCGAAGAACTTTTGATAATTTTTGTTGTTGTGTTTGCACTTGTTCAGACATTGCGCAACTGTTCATGTTTGAGATCTCCGCTTGTTCCAAAACTTATACAGAATGAGTAAAATAATGAATGAAACCAAAAGGATAATTATTTTTTCAACATCAAATTCAAAATGATCAAAAAAGGCAATCCAATAGCGACCAAAAAAGTATCCGATACACAAAAAAAGAGAAACCCAAATCACCGCACCGCTATACGCAAATAAAGCAAATTCTTTATATCTAAGTGCTGTCACGCCAGCCAGTAAACCAGTAAAATGCCGAATACCTGGCAAAAAATAGCCAAAAAATAAACCCCACTTTCCAAATCGTTCAAACCAAGTGTGAGCCTTTGCCACTCGTTCTTCCCCAAATCCAAACCATGAACCATATCGATGAACGAAATAAATCCCTACCGTTCGACCAACAATATAACTGACCGTGATGCCACAAAAAGCGCCGGTATAAGCTGCAAAAAAAGTAGGAAAAACGAGTAATTTTCCTTGGTGCATAAATACACCCGCAATAATCATTAAAGTTTCTTCTGGAACCGGAAATGGCAAAGCAATAATTCCGGCCATAAGCAAAAAGAATACAGCAATACTGCCATATTCAATAAGCCATTGAGAAAATTGCGTTTGTTCGGTGATTACTTCCATTATTGTAGTATGCCTCAATTTCATAGTTTTCATACAATATAAAAAAAAATATTGTCACCTCAAGTTTTGTTTGTTAAGTTCCAATTTTATATCGGATTTCAATATGATTTCATTGGCATTAAAAATGCTCATCGGCAACAAAGCTTCTTTTATAGGGGTTTTGTTCGGGATTTTTCTTGCTACGTTATTAATTTCCCAGCAATCGGCGATTTTTTTAGGTCTCATTGCTCGCTCCTATCGAACGATAACCGATATTCCTTTGCCTTCCATTTGGGTAATGGATCCTGCAACAGAAAGCGATGATATCGTTCGTGGAATGCCGGATGGCAATTTAGATAGTATTCGCAGTATTCCCGGCATTGCATGGGCTGTTCCTCTAAATGTTGTGCATATTCCATTGATTACGCAATCTGGCAATTATCAGATTGCACAACTCTACGGAATCGATGATGCATCCTTAATCGGTGCTCCCCTCGATATGCTAGAAGGGCAAATAAGAGATCTTCATCGAGAAGGGGGTATTATCGTCGATATCTATTCAGCAAATGGAGTATTAGCAACGAAACATTCTGATGGAACAAAAACTCCTTTACAAATGGGGGATGAACTCGAAATTAACAACCACCGAGCAGTTGTTGTGGGGCTATGCAAAATTACGAAAGGATTTTATCCACAGCCCATTATTTTCACGGGGTGTAGTGCATTTAGAAGATTTAATTCTTTTTCCATTAATTACTTAGGTTTTGTCATTGCCAAAACAGCTCCGGATGTAGATACACAAAAGGTATGCGACGAAATCAATGCTTATCCTGGAATGAAAGCCTTGACAAGAGAACAATTCAAATGGCTTATAGTCAAAACATTTTTAAAAACCGGGATCTTAATCAATTTTGGTCTTTCTGTTTTATTGGGATTTATTGTCGGATTTTCGATTGCGGGACAAATTTTTTATATCATGACACTTGAAAACATCATGTATTATGCATTAATTAAGGCGCTAGGGGGAACAAAAAATATGATTCTACAAATGATCGTCATCCAAGCACTCATTGTTGGCATCATTGGTTTTTGTTTAGGAATAGGAGCTACATTGCTTTGGGGACTTGCTATTCGAGGAACAACTCTTGCCTTTTTATTTCCATGGCAACTTCTCCTATTTACAGGATGTATCGTTCTGTTGATCTGCATATTGACCGCGTGGTTAAGTATTCGTCGAGTCCTAAGAACAGATCCAAAAGCTCTTATGGGGACTTAAAATCCAATGCAACAAATCGCTGTTCGATGTCGAGGGATCAAAAAGCACTATGGAGAAAAGGAAAATCGGGTAGACGCGTTGAAAGAGATTGATTTAGATATAGAAAGAGGAAAATTAACTTTGCTCGTAGGACCTTCGGGCTCTGGAAAAACGACTTTGCTATCTATTATCACCACAATTCTCACTCCTGATGCAGGAAAATTGTATCTGCTCGGTACAAATATGGGGAAAATTCCAGATACAGAAAGAGCCGAATTTTGCCGAAAATACTTAGGGATTGTCTTCCAATCTCTCTTTTTAATCCCCACACTCACAGTGGTAGAAAACATCGCTCTTCCTCTTATTATAGCAGGTGAGTCAACGAACTATTCCGAAAACAAAGCGATGCAACTCCTTGAACAAATGCATCTTTCAGATCGATCTCATTCTTCTCCACTATCTTTATCCAAAGGGCAACAGCAACGAATAGCTATTGCAAGAGCAATGGTCAATGATTCTCAAATTTTAGTATGCGATGAGCCAACAAGTGCTCTGGATGAACACTCAGGTCTTGAAATTATGGCTTTATTGCGAGAAAAGGTATTGGATTCCTCTCGCGCAGTGTTAGTTGTGACTCATGACCAAAGAACTTTCCCCTTTGCAGATCGAATTATTTATATGAATGACGGAAAAATTGTTTTAGAGAGTAAGGAGAAAGGATGAATAGAAATTATTTTTATTGGATTCTGTTGCTTGTGATCTTGAGCATTTTTTTCATTGGTTTTTCAATGTGGGAAACAACAAAACCGCTCCACATACCCACACAACAAGCAATTGTTCCCATGTCCCCTTTTCAACATTACATTTCTGGAGCGGGTATCATCGAAGCGAGTACAGATAATATTTCCATTGGTACCTCTCTTAACCGAATTGTCACTCACGTATTTGTAAAAGTAGGAAACAGAGTAAAAAAGGGTGATCCTCTTTTTATGATGGACAATAGAGATCTCCAGGCAGATCTGGAAGCGAGAAAAATTGGATATGACATTGCGCTCGCTCAATTAAAAAAACTTGAGTCCTTTCCTAGAAAAGAGGATATTCTCGCAGCAGAGGCTGCTTTAGCAAATACACAAATTGCTTTGCAACAAGCAGGAAATCAATACGAAAAAGTGCAGGCTCTTACAGATACTCGCGCACTGAGCGAACAAGAAATCCAACGAAGGTATTCTCTCTATGCACAAGCCAAAGGAAATGTGCAAGAAAGAGAAGCAGCACTTAATAAAATTAAACAAGGAACATGGGAACCCGATCTTGCCATTGCACAATTAGAAGCCAAGCAAGCATGGGCAAATATAGAAAAAGTCAAAACAGATATTGATCAAACAACCGTTCGTTCCCCGATCGATGGGACAGTCCTTCAAGTGAAAATTCACGAAGGAGAATATCCTGCGAGTTTCCATTTAAAAGGACCTCTCCTCATTGTAGGAGACACGGATGAACTGTACGTAAAAGTAAGTATTAATCAATTCGATGCTTCTCATTTTAAGGAAAATGCCGCTGCTGTTGGTTTCTTAAGGGGAAATGCTCGAATAAAATTCCTCCTGACATTTGTGAGAATAGAGCCATTGCTAGTCAATAAACAGAATCTTACAAATGAAATTACCGAAAAAGTCGATACCCGCGTATTACAAGTCATTTATAAAATTAAACCAGAAAATCACACTCTTTTTGTGGGTCAGCAAATGGATGTATTTATCGAAGACACGAAGATATGAAGCAAAAGAGTTGGGTGTTTGTTTCTCTCTTTCTCTATGGATGTCAACTCAATCCCCCCTACACTCCTCCCATGATTGATGTTCCTGTCCAATGGCACAGTCGAATGAGCGAAGATTCGACATCTTGTGAAGATCCTAGCTATTTTCTTTGGTGGCAATCGTTGGAAGATCCTCTATTAGAATCGCTTATTGTAAGAGCCAAGCAAAACAATCTCGATTTATCCATTGCTGGAATACGGATTTTGGAGACCAGACAAGAAAGAATGGGGATAAAAAGTCAATCATTGCCCCATATCGATGGATCGATCACAGGAGGACATCTCTATTGCAGCAAAGAAGGGTTGGTTGATGGGGTGCTCAAAACTCTTTTTCCCGATTGCCATCACCATAAGGTAAAAAGAAACGTCAATTTTTTTGAAATCGGTTTTGATGCCGATTGGGAAATCGATTTATTTGGAGCAAATAAACATGCTGCCCATGCGGTAGACGCAAAAATAGAGATGGCAGAAGAGGCTCTTTATGACATTTGGATTACCCTATCAGCTGAAATTGCAAGGAATTATATCGAATTGAGAAGCTTTCAACAACAGCTCACTATCATAGAAGAAAACATAGAAATACAAAAAGAATCGATTTATCTACTCCAGCAGCTCGAAATCATTGGCGATGTAAGCGCATTTGATCTATTAGCCCCTCAAGAACAGCTGCAAATGGCTGCAGCCCAAAAAACAGTCGTGTATAATCAAATTCAGCGAGTCATTCACCGATTGTCGATTTTAGTAGGGAGTTTTCCCGATAGCCTCTTTTGTGAGCTGAGTTTGGTTCAATCTCTCCCTTCATTACCACAAGAAAAACCAATTGGATTGCCCTCAGAATTGCTTCGTAGAAGGCCAGATATTCGAAAGGCAGAAAGAAACGTTGCGGCTGCATCAGAAACCCTTTCTAGTTCGATAGCAGCTTTATTTCCTAGACTCTCTCTGTATGGATTTATCGGTAATATCAGCACGCAACTCCATTCTCTACCTAACAGTGCAAGCACGACATGGTTTGGTGCCCCACAACTTCTTTTCCCCATTTTTAATAGCCGCTTACTTACACAAGATGTGAAATGGAATAAATTAGAAACAAGAATTGCCTTATTTGAGTACCAAAAAACCGTCTTACTGGCACTAGAAGAAGTAGAAAATGGAATTAGTACATTTACCCAAGAAGAAAAAAGGAACCAACACCTATTAGAACTCAGAAATATCCACGAAGAATCGAGCCTCCTTACTTTCGATCTATACCAAAGAGGAATTGTCGGATATCTAGAAGTTCTCAACAAAAGACAAGCACTGCTCAATGCAGAAAATACGCTTCTGCAAGGACAAGAAAAACTCATTCTCTCCTATATTTCTCTCTATAAAGCATTGGGAGGAGGTTGGTGTACCGATCAGTAATTCAGAACCTGTCTTCACAATCATGATCAGGATGCTTTGCTGCTCAATTTTGCTACAAACTCGTGAAAAATTTTAGCCATATTGATTAATATGGCTAAAAGTGTAGCTGGTTTTTCGCGAGTTTGTAGCGAAATTCAGCACACAAATCATCCGATCGAGATGTGAAGACAGATTCTCACCTTTCATCGATAATTATTCCTGAGTATGCCCAGCTAGTAAGCTTAATGTTGCTTCTAAAAAATCTTTGTTTTTGTAGTATTCTATTATTTTTTGTTTGGTCAACCTATATTCATTTTTAAGTGCTAATGACTCTGCAGAATTTGGGTCACCTGAAAAACTAGGGCAAGAGTAATGGGATAGATAATAGTCGGTTGAAGTGGTATTTAGCTCTATCATTTCTTCCCCAAAATAACTTTCTTCATCCCCCCAAACCCAACCCATAGCAGTGTGAGTCTTATAACCTTCAACGAATTGCCAAGAATTATCCCTTCCATACCCAAGTACGATTCCCATAAGACCTTGATGCCCTTCTAATACTTCATTCATGAGTGAATGATTTTTTGCTTCT
>JABDGJ010000015.1 GCA_013286075.1 Chlamydiota bacterium | reverse complement strand
CACCATCACCATAAATAAAATCGCAGCTCCTATATCCAAGCGATTGCTTATAGAACAGTATCCTACAACTGGAGGGATAGCCCCAGCGAGACTGCCAATCGCCGTTCCGTATACTGTACGAGATTTCCATAGACTATAGACAATTACATAAATTCCAAATCCCATATTTGCCAGAATCACAGTCAACCAATTTGTATAGATAGCTAAAATGAGATTTCCTACTATGGCAAGAATCACAGCAAATATAATTGCATGTTTTGCGTTCATCCCACCTGTCGCAAGAACTCTTGTTTCTGTTCTCTTCATTTTCTTATCTATGTCGCGATCGATATAGTTGTTAAATACGCAAGCGGAAGCAATAATCAAGGCAAGACCCAATAATACAGTGAAGAATAGCCAAAAATGGAAGGTTCCTCTTGTGGCTAACAAAAATCCCGCTGCCATGGTGACTATATTTCCGAAAATAATCCCTGGCTTTGTCAATAAGTAGTAGTTGATCATTCTTTTTTCCTTTCTTTTTCTCGATACGTTTTTTCCAACTCTTGGATGGCATGAAACTGATTGTCGTAATATTTTTCCCGTTGTTTACTATCATTGCAGATTTTTGACGAAGATTCTTGTTGGAAACTTTTCGCAGCTACTTCGGCAAGAGATGTAGAGAGTATCCCTGGAGTAGGAGATCTGAGGTATTCTTCACAAAGTCTTTTCCCCACATCGGTGAGAAGTTGTCCTTCTGAATACCCTTTTCTTCTTTTTCGCACGTAAGATACAGCACGTGAGTAACACTCTTCTCTTATTTTTTGTGCTGCTTCACATAATTTTTCGGCACGCTGGTCATAATTTGGACAATTGTGACCATTTGGCAAAGACAATGATAGGAGATAATTTTTCCCTTCTTTTAGAACAGAAGAGACTGCTGTTTGATAATAATTGGCAATAGGATGCCTATCTAATTTAGAAACGCGAATAAGAAATTCCAACACATGTCGATTTCCTTTGGAAGAAACGACACAAAATTTTTCCCACTTATTGTAGTTAGCAGGATTTTTTATAAGAATACGGCTCGATGTTATTGTTCCTTTTTTCGATATAAAGAGGTAATTAGGAGATAAAGGCAATGGCGCAATACGTGCTTGCTGTAAATAGAGCAGATGATTAGCAAGAATCTTAGCCAATTTTTCATCTTCCTCGCACAATCGGAAATCAGTACTTTTCCATGGAGAGGCATGAAATACTGACTGCAGTTTTTCAAGGATAACTAATTTTCCTCCTTCATCAAACCCAGAAACTGGTGTGCATCCCTTTTTTTGAATTTTTTTAATGTGCCGCACAAGTCGAAATCCACAATATTGTTTTTCTTTTCTTTTCTCCCTTTCTATAAATAAACAAAAACGATTATTCGGAATTTTTACAACGTAGTCGGGAAAATCAGACAATTCGAATATTTTGAACCGGTCGTGAATCTTTTCCTTTTCTGAACCGAGTTCACAACCAATCTGGAGAGAAAGTCCATTGCATGTAATCGTATCTCCTTTTTTCAATCCATCCCGCCAATCCATCTGTTCCCGATCTTCTCGCTTGAGAAGAAGACAACCTCCTTGCCATAGCCAACAAAATAAATTTTGCAATGCAACCACCATGTTTTCTATTCCACTACTTTCAACAATATCGTGTAAAACATGTCTAAAAGTAGCAACTGACAACAATTCGGCTTGATTGATTGCATCCAGCCAAGATTGCAATTCTTTTTTTTCATGTGTTAATAACGGACTGTATTTCATTACTTTATATAAGGTATTGACTGGGATTGTTTTTTGAGTTGTCCCTTCACAATGGACCCAATCACACTCTTTTTGTATAGCTTGCCAAATTCGGTTGTTCTTTAAAAAAGCATCCGGGCTCACATACGCCATAAGAGGGGCACGCAATTGGATGTGCTCTTTTCTATCAGAAATGAATATATGCCAAAAATCCTCCGTAGCCTGCTGAAAGCTGACAATCGTATGTCGGTGAGCGCGTGGGTCATATTTTTCTATCTCACCCTTTTTTACCCATTTTTTTCCCCTCTGAAGAATTCCTTCTTTTTCTAAAAAAAAAGCATATCCTTCTTGTTGCCAGTCACTAGAAGAATGAATAAAGAGATGTTGGAGCCGCCTGGTACGCAATTGATACACTTGTTGTACTGCTAAATTAAAATCGTCATTCAAAATTTTCCAAATGATGTTTTTCAGGTTCAATTCAGAGCGAAATGGAAGGATGTTCCAGATGGAGTGGGTCATATGAATGACTTTTCCCAATAAAGAGTAATTACATCTTACAGAAGTTTGGGATGTAGGAAAAAGAGAAACAATTGATCCTTCTCTGTAGAGAGCATCGGAAATTTCGGCGAGATTGGATTGCAAATCAATAAAATGTATCACTAAACACTTAAATTATATGAGTAACTTCAGCTTTTTTAATACAATATGAATAAATTCTGACCGTTTATGGGGAATTTCTTCTGGGATCATTTTCTGCCCGTAATAGCAAAGTAAATGTGCTCTTCGACATGAAAAAAATAATTGATTAATTTCCTCATGGGTAGTATCGCTAAGCCAACCCATCTCCAATCCAATTTTTAACCAACTCAATGCATGCAATGCTTCGATAGGTTCAATTTGGTAAGAATGCAACAGAATTCCATACGCTCGACTGACCTTATCCTTAATTTCTGCTTGTTCATTTTCGTTTGCCTGTTTGAAATGAGATCGCAAACTACTTTCTTCGATGACGAGTTTTGTTGCTAAACCATAGATTGACCGCAAAATATTTTCTTCGGTTACACCCAACGTGTAATTGTTGTGAAAAGCAACAATGTCCCCAATAATATCATGAGGATCTCCGTGCAACCCGCTATATTCTATATTATCTTCTTTATTTTTTTTTAAGATGTCTTGCAAGCGATTCGCATGCAGAATCATCGGAATATGTAAAAATGCTGTCACATGTAGACCCGTACCGCATTCTCCACTATCTGAACTCAAAAATCCAAATTTTGGAGAAAAAGCAAAACTTACCGATTTGCTTAACTCAGACTCAATTTTGGCCAACCGGCTCCACGCATTTTCTAACTCTCCTCGAGAATCGACGAGATGTAAATAGAGGTGATCTTTTATGTTGAATACCCCAAGAAATTCTTTCGACTCATCTAAGAGAAATGCTTCTCCTGCAAGAGCTTGTTGAAAGCTTTTTTGAGAAAGAAAATGTTCCACAAGAAATTCTTTTTCTATAGGTGCAAGATCTTCTGCCTTATATACTTGTGGTTTTTTTAGAGATTGACTTGCAAGAACATCTCTATCGAACAGGGAAATGATTTGTTTTCTTTTTTCTACGGGAAGCTTACTAGGAAAATGAAATTTTTCCAAATTGCGGTGAATGCTCAGAGTAGAACCTAGCCAAATGGGATTTGCATTGTGATACCATGGGTTTTGTCCATTTGAAAAAGAGGGATACAATGCATGCGCGGTCATTTTTTTTCTTCGTCTTTTTGTTTCGGAGTCCCTTTTTCTTTCCATTCTCCTTTTTCCGTAATTTCTTTGATTTGGTCTCTTAATAGAGCAGCCTGTTCATAATCTTCTCTGCTTAAAGTCTCTTTCAATGCTTCATCTAGAGCTACTAAGCGAGAAGAAAGAGTGACCGATGAGGTTTCTCCAGGGGAGCGTCCTATATGTAAAGGATGCCCTTTTTTATTGATCATTTTGGGCGGTAAACGATTCGTTGTCTGCATTTCTGTAAATAAGACATCTTCAAACACTGTGTAACAAATCGAACACCCTAAAAGATGTCCCCTTTTTACATCTTCCAATGTCGTTCCACAGTTTCCACACTCTAATCCAGCCGGATTCCCCGTTTGCTCTGCAACAAATTCCCGAGGGCTTGTCCCATGCAATCGCTTTTGAAGCTCGGGACAATCCGCACACATGTGAATTTCTGTAATCATATCTCCAACAATTTCTGTATAACGGACAGAAATTGGCTTTTTACATTCGCTACACTCCAGAGGGCGATCTGGAATTTGATGATCATTTTTTCTTTCAAACATAGAATTTTGAATATAGAAAAATGAAGGGAGGAAAGCAAGAAATGATTACAAAACAAAAGATTTTCTTTGATAGTGCTGAAGAATCGTTTGTCCAAAGCGTCTGGCACTCATGAATTGGCTGTGGTATAAGTTGTTGATTTCAAGCTCCAATCGAAAATCTTCTTCCACAAAAAAAGATCCTTCCGGGATAAGGATATCATGTTGATCTATCCATTGAATCACTTCGAGACTATAATAGGAATTGGATATAGGAATTTGCATCCGATAAGGAGGGTCAGCGTAGATAATGCTATATTGCTTGTGCTGTTTTTCTAACCGTTTGAGAATGGCAAATACATCTCCTTTCAATACTTCTGTTTGTTTTTGCACTCCCAAAGTTTCAATATTTTTCTCAATACAATGAATGGCTTCCTTATCTATTTCTACAAAAGTGACAAATTGTGCACCTCGACTTAGTGCTTCGAGACCCATTGCACCGGAGCCTGCAAAAAGATCTAAAAAAACAGCTTCTTGAATAAAAGATTGGCAAATATTAAAAACTGCTTCGCGAACTTGGCTAGAGGTAGGACGAGTAGAACCGCATGTAGGCATTGTCAATCGACGTCGCCGATATTCTCCCCCAATAATGTGCATACCGAAATTATGCCACTTCGGTATGTCTCATCATGAATACCATCGCAATGGCAACACATACTAAAGCCAGTACAGTCACAATGGCAAGGCACTTGAACCAGGAGGGAACTTTCTTTTTAACAGCAAGTTTTTCCTGCGGTGTTTGATGATTTTTGACGCTCAGAAAGGACCTCAAATAAATATATACCCAAGTGGTCTCAAAATACTATACCTCTTCTAAGACTTTACCACCATCATAAAAACGAATTAATTGTTCCGCTTTTTTGTAATTAGAGCTTGTAAGAGTCTCGTAAATTTGCAATCCTTTCCCATTTTTTCCCTGTGCAAAATACAATTTCCCTAATTGAAAAAGCGATTCTTTATCTTCGGGACATAGAGTAAGTATTGTTTCATATTCTTTCATTTCTTCTGCTGGCATTTGTAAGTCGCGATAACTGTAGGCAAGCTGTGCATGTACCCAAGGATCGTTCGGAGCATAATGACTTAAAATTTTAAATTCCTCTATAGCCTTTTTGGCGCATAAGCGGAATTTTTGCTTGAACGACTCGCCAAATTTATTAGACGGAATCCATTTACCGTCTTCCAATCCATCCATAGACGCTGGATCTACATAAATTCCGGAAAGCATCACATAGGCGTTTCCAAGACCGGCATGCGCCTCTAAATCAGTTGGTTTCATTCGAACAACTTGAATATGTTTCTCCACACTTGTTTCCAATAAAGTTTCTTTTATGAAATGAATATCGCGCCAAAAAAGATAACAATTGATTTTCTCTAATGAAGAGTGGAGAAAAATGCACCAGAAAGGGCGACCAAAAACGAAATATTCACAACCATGGATTTCAGTAGCTAATTTGCAACAAGCATCAGAAATAAATAAATGAAGATCGGATTCTTCTCCTTTACGCGGCAATCTTTCACAATTGTGTAAAAAATCAGAAATAAGAGCTAATAGCTGTTCTGTCTTTCGACTTTGCGCATAGAGCCTAAGAGTTAAAAAAGAAAATAAGGTAGCAAAAATCAGAGACAGGTGAATTGCAATTACAAATGTTTGTACTAGTAATGTGATATGAATAAAAAAATAAATAATTTCTAAACAAAGAAGGGAAGTAAAAAACAAATTAAAGTAAATGTAGCTCTTTAGTATCTTTTTTCCTTTTTTAATTATAGAAGGAATAGAATTAGCTATTTGCTCTTTGTAAAGTTCCCTGTCAAATTGGATGAATATTTGTTTTTCTAGTCGTTGTTGCATAGGCAATTGTAAGAGATTGTCTTTTTTTCGTTATAAACATATAGGCAATTCATGACAAGAACTATATGTTTTTTTAGCTAATTGTTAATTTATATGGTTTTTTTAGTTCTTCTTGATCGAAGAGAAATAATCCAAAAAAGACAACGACAAAAGAAAGATAAAATGGCCAACTTACAATTTCTCCAAGAACGAGCCAACCAAATAGAGCTGTGAAAAGAGGTGTTGTAAAACCGGCAAAAGACATAAATGTCGCGGAATACTGTTTCAGAAGAGATCCGTATAAATTGTAGCAAACGAGATTTGAAATCACAATCAGCAGTATTGTGCATTCAAAAAAAATAGAATAATTGGTAACCGGAAAAGGATGCCAATCTTCTACTATCATGGAATGACTAAGAGCAAAAATTCCGCCGATAAACATACTTATTCCATTCGCTGTCAATGGAGAAAGTTGGTGTTGACCAACAAGCTGCTTCAAACAAATCCATCCTAACACGCTGCAGACTGTTGCTAACACAACGGCTAATTCTGCCCAGGATAAAAATAACAAGCTTCCTCCTTGCTCCTCCGTTGAAGTATGATTGAGCAAAATAGGAACAAATCCAATAAAGCCGATCAATAATCCAAAAACTTTTTTTTGTGAAAGCTTTTCAGAAAAGAGGAAAAAAGAAAAGATCGCTGAGAGAAAAGGGGATAAACTGTAAATAAAGCAGGTTTTGAAAGAAGTCAAATATTTCAATCCCCAAAATTCAAATACATTAGTTAAATAAATATTGAATACTGCTAATAAAAGAAGCTTTTTCCATATGGTACGATCAAATTCTAATCGTTGTTTTTTTATAATGACTTGATAAAACAGTAAAATGATCCCTGCGACCAACATTCGAATGCCCACGAGAAAAAAAGGTTGAGCATAAATCAGTGCTGTTTTAGCGATTGTGAACACGCTTGCAAATAAAGCATATAACAAAAGAACGTACAACATAAGGGGAAAGAATAATTAATTACAATTTTCGTAAAATACTGAATTTTAAATTTTTTAATCAAAAAAAGAAAGAAAAAAAACGGTATTGCACAATTCAGCACCATAAAATCCGCAAATTCGATAAAAAACGAATGAGAGGGGGTCATCTATACCCCAGAGATAGAGCGTGTCTACGAAGCTGCCTCAATAAAAATTAGATTAAATCTCGGATCATACTATATAGTAAAAAATATACCAAAGTGAATGCAAAACGGGGAATTTGACAGGGGGACGATGAATAAAATAAAAATTTTACTTATTGAAGATGAGGAAGATATATCCTCATTAATCAAATTACAAGGGGAATTAGCAGGATACAAAGTACTCACAGAAGCAGATGGACTGAACGGATATATGGCCGTTGAAAAAGAAAGACCTGATGTGATTGTGCTCGATGTAATGCTACCCGGCTTAAGCGGATTAGATGTATGTAGAAAAATTCGGGCAAATTCTGATTTTGATGGCACACCCATTATTATTATTTCTGCTAAGAGCGAGGAACTCGATGTAGTCCTAGGATTAGAACTTGGTGCTGACGATTATGTCTCTAAACCATTCTCTCTTAAGGTACTCTTTTCTCGTATTAAAGCCGTTCTGCGAAGAGGAAAAGAAATAGAAAAAGAAGCAAAAATATTGACGTTTGGCGAATTTACAATGGAAGTTGAGCGGTATCACCTTCGCAAGAAAGATAAGGTAATACCGTTGACTTTATCTGAATTTGGGATTTTGAAACGACTCCTCATGAATAGAGGGAAGGTATTGACAAGAAATCAATTGTTAGATGATGTGCAAAACGATGACGCCTTTATCATCGACCGCAATATTGATGTACATATTGCATCTCTTCGAAAAAAATTAGGTCCTAATTTCGATGGCATTGAAACCGTTAGGGGCGTTGGATATCGCTTTAAAGATGAAGAAACATGAAAAACTGGCTCGTGATTCCATTCACATAAATCCAATCTCTTTTATAATTAGACCTCTTGCATACCTCTTCTCGTGCCCGCGTGCGTGCCCCTGCCCCTGCCCGAAAAATTAAACTTTCTGATATTTATATTTTTAGTACAGTATGACACTTATTCAACTTGTGTCCATGTTAATCAAAATGGCTCGTAGGTAAGTTCGGGCAGGGGCACGGGCACGCACGCGGGCACGAGAAGAGGTTATGCAAGAGGTCTGTTATTTAAAAATCCAAGATGGAAGAGCTCAAAAGCTACTTTTGCGTTTTTTTCAATGTGTAAGTTTTTTTATTTTTTTACACCTACAGGCAGTCCCTATAGTGAATCTCTGGGAATTACCTGTGTGTCCTCTTCTTTCCCACCCGATTTACATGCTCAATAATGAAATTGTACAAGTAAAAGGCTTCTGGATCCCCTTGTCGGAAAAAACAGGTGTTCTCTCGTGTCAGCCGAATGTAAAAAGTTGTTGTCTATCAGCAAAATCAGCTCAGCATCAACTATTTGTCACACAGGTTGCCGATTTTCTCCCCATTAACCAAGTAATTGCTCTAGAAGGGACTTTTTCTATCTCTTCGGAAGATTCATCTCATGAGTATTTATATAGGCTGCATTACCTCAAACGAGTGAAGGATTTGTAACTTAGCTTGGAGTCCTTCAGCAGAACTCCCAAAAAGATAGGTTGCCAAAGCCTCGAATTTGTCTGGGTCATCCGAAACATAGTATTCATGTTCTCCTTGTAATTCAGGAGAAAGGAGTTTATTTGCTTGTAAGAGCAAAGCCAATTGGTCAGCGCATGCTTTAGCGGGGTCTATTAGTGTGACTTTTTCTCCCACTTGATTTTGAATTGCTTTCCTCAAAAATGGATAATGGGTGCAAGCGAGCAATAAAGTATCGATTTCTTGCTCCCGTAGGGGATGAATATACTCTCGGACAATTAAAGGGACGGTGGGATGGTCAATCCATTGTTCTTCCACAAGGTGAACTAAAAGAGGACAGGCAATAGGAAAAAGCATAGCTTCTGGACACAAATCTCGAATCATTTTTTGGGGGGCGCCAGATCGAATAGTTGCTTTGGTTCCAAGAATGCCGATTTTTTTATTTTTCGTTTGGGCCACAGCTTCTAGCACTCCAGGAAGAATCACATCAATGATCGGAACACCTATTTTTTCTCTTAACGCTGGTAAAGCTAAAGCGGAAGAAGTATTACATGCAACGACTAAAGCCTTAATCCCTTTCTGAAGCAAAAAATTGCCATTTTCAAGAGAATACCTCTCAATGGTGGTGGGGCTTTTATTCCCATAGGGAAGTCTTCCCGTATCCCCAAAATAAATTAATCGTTCGTTGGGGAGGCGGTGAATAATTTCCCGCATTACCGTCAGGCCACCAACCCCAGAGTCAAAAATACCAATTGCATTTTCAATCATACTATGAATTTTTTATCCGCCCCCTGCTACCACAAAAACATCTTTCTGGTATTTGGGCAAAGGATCGAAATAAGAATCAGAAGTTTTAAAAAGATCTACCAATAATGGATTTGGATAGGCTCCTAATGCACCAGAAATGCCAATATCAGAAGGAAAAACATGATTAAAGAAAATGGCAAATCGAGCTTTTTTTCCTTCTATACTCTGAATATAGTGAAAGTATCCTTTCGGTAAAAAGCTCATATCGCCAGGAAACATATCAAAAGAATCGACACTCCCATCAGGAGAAAGTAAAAGGATTTTCGCTCGACCTTCAATAAGAAAATTTAATTCATGTGCATTGGGATGCCAATGAGGTTCCCTTACCCCTTTCTCTTCCAATTCTAAACTGTACATAGTGAGCTCATGCAGAACAGGGAAAGAAAATTGATTGATCAATCGAACAGCACCGCCTGGATTTTTGATTTGAGGTGCCATTCCTTTTACATCGATTTTGAACTGATTTGTTTTCCATTCGTTCCGCACAGCAACTGGAGACGAGGATTTTTCAATGAATGTAGCAGCAACGGATGCGTGTATATTTTCAAAAAAGGAAGGGGGCAAATGAAAGGTTGCACTCAGGGCATTTGCAGGACTAACTCCTACTGCGGAAGATAGATTGATATCTTCGGGCGAGGAGGAATTGTAGCATATGAGAAAACGGAGAGATTCTTTCCCAATATTTTGAATGTGGTGAAGGAATCCCATCGGAATGAAAGCCAGCTCTCCTTCTTGAATAATAAAAGTATCGTGGCCCCCACTACTACCTGCACTAAAAATTGTGATTAAGGCCTTTCCTTCCACACAATAGGCGAGTTCATGCGCATTGGGATGCCAATGAGGTTCACGAAAGCCGTTCTCATGTAAAGTGAGTATAGAAAGAGCCATCTCTCTTAATGAGGGAAATATTTCTTTGCCTACATCTAAGCGATTTCCATGAGCATAGATTTTTTGTGGGGTAATATCTTTCGTTCTAAAGCAATGGGAGAGAGACATGCTTATTCCAATAAATAAGCTCATTTTCCTGATGAACGAAAATGGTGTCAAGAACCAATCATTTCAGTAGAAGATTCTCTTGGAATTTTTTTGGTACACTTGCACAAGGGAAGCTCCCCTAACCAATACCCAACCGAAGAAGCAAGAAGACACAAAATTTCTTTCGGAAAATCGAAATAAAAAAAGCGAGTGATGATAAATCCAATTCCTCCAAAGAGACAGGCACCCCAAGCAGAAGAAGTGCTTTTCTCTATTTTGAATAGCCCAAAAAATACTGGAATAAAAAGGCAATAGACTGACAATTCATAGCTTTCGATCAAAAGATCAACGATAGAGCCTGGATAAAAAGAGCACAAGACCGCGGCAAATCCAATTCCTGCAGTGATTTGCCGAGAAATACGTACTCCTCGCTCTCCTTTTGAACGGACAAAATTAAAATCTTGGCTCAAATTCGAACTCACCGCATTGAGAAGAGAAATCGCTGTCGATAAGATAGCCATGAGTACAGCACATCCCACAAAAGCAGCAACAACAGGATTAGAGAATACTTCGACAACGACCATAAATACACTTGATCCAGAAGGAACTGTAATCCCCATCGCTTTTCCGAGTATTCCAATAAATACAGGAATAATTGAAACAAAAAATGTACACAATGCTGCATAACCAGCTGCTTTGGCTACAATTCGAGGTGATTTTGCAGCAAAACATCTTTGGGCCATATCTTGCTCAATGACCATAAATAAAAGAGGCATCAATAACCATCCTGTCAATTTCGGAAGGTCAAACTCAAATACTTCGCTAGAAAACCCGCTTTGAATAATAGGAGAAACAGCAAAATTCCCATTAACGAGAATATATGCGAGTCCACATGTGAAAACGACAATAAAAAAAGCTGCTTGTACAATATCTATCGAAACAACCGCTCTAAGGCCACCTATTACTGTATAAATAATCACAACTGCCCAAAAAAGAAGGAATAGGAATGAATGATCCATCCCCAAACTGACAATAAACTTACGAGAAGCGATGACTTGTCCCATCAAAATCATAAAAAGAGAAAGAATAGAAAGGACTGAAGCTACTTTTTTTAAGGTGGGAGAACGATAGGCAACTCCTAACAGTTCCGCAACAGTTGCCACTTCGAATTCCGCTAATTTCTTTCCTATTCCTAATGCTAAGACAAGAAAGCCAAGACAAGCTCCTAAGGGATATAATAAAACAGTCCAACCAAATTGAAAGGCCTCTTCCGCCGATCCTAAAATTAAACCCCCTCCTATCTGCGTCGCTACAAAAGTCATTAATAAGGGGAAGAATTTTATTTCTTTATTCGCAAGAAAATATCCTTTAGCATTGTGTACATTTTTAGCAGATAGTTGACCAACCCACAGACAAACCAGTTGAAGAACAACCAAAATGGTTACAAAGACGAAAATATTCATATCTTTTTCCTAAAAACTTTAGTTAATTGTACAAGGTAAACCCTTGAACGTCAAGTATTTCTTTTTAAAAAGAAGTGTTCTAACGAGGATATAATAACACAACAGAAATAAAATAACATTCTTCGTTGTCTGTCTTTTAGAGAAGCGCCTCTTAACTGAAAAAAGTAGAGCTAAAAAACAAAGTAGAGTAGAGTTGTGTGCGATAAGAGAGTGTTTTGTAATTATACTAGCCTTGCTTCGAAATTATTTTCTCTAATAAGGGAGAACCCACATGGTGAGCGCAATGGAAATGAGAAACGCGATGACGAGTGCATTCGCAAACTCGACTCAATTTCTCAATCAGAATAAAGAAAGTATAAAAAATATCACAGGTTATGCGACTTTTGCCTTTGGAGTTGTGGAATTATATGACATTTATCAAATTCTCTTCCACGACCGTCCCCTTGCAACCGAAAAAACACCTTCATGGCACAACACTGCAAATAAAGTCATCATTGTTGCAGCGAAACTCTCACTCCTATTGAGTGCTGGAGTTTCTCGTCCAGGCGTATCCTTGATTTCCTCTCTTGTAGGGCGAGTTTTCTCAACCTCTCAATTAGATCGAACATTTGGTCCAAATACCATCTTTGCAAAAAATCCTCGGCACCCTCGCCACATCGTAAGTATTGCCGCGGCAATTCTCTGTTCTCCCGCTGTACTGCAATCTACTTACAAAACTCTTAACTGGATCAATAAAAAAATCAGAAACAGTCCTACAAAGCCGGGTAAAGAACCTTCTTATTTCTTAACAGACGCGAGAATACGATGGATGAATTTCTTTAATTTCTTCACAAGTCGACCCACTTTACATATTGTAAATCAGTTAATGCGATGTATACTACGAGGGTGTTGATAAACTCCTAAAGTGATCTCAAAATTTTGTGCATTCGCTTGGCTGTTTTAGCCATCCTTCCTCTAATCTTTCTGAAACCGGTAAGATGGTAGATGAGTGTGAATCCTCGGACAAAAGAGCAATGATTGAAACGCAGAGGCGCAGGAGACGGAGAGAGAATAGAGGGTTTTTCTCTGCGTCTCTCTGTCTCCTGCGCCTCTGCGTTAATAGTTTTTTGCCTAAGGTCGAATTCATGTAAATTACTCTCACGATCTACCCTCCTACCCTGAAACCGAATTAATTCCCCCAAAAATACCTGTTAATATTAACAACACGTAAATATTTGTTTCTGTTTTTATTAATTTTTTGATTTTATTAATTGTGTTATTGTTGTTTTGTTTAATAATTAGATATAATTAATAATATAGTTTAAATAGGTAAAAAGAAATGGTCGACAAAATATCAGATAAAATAGGGCTCACGGATGTGGTATATTGTGTTCCTGGAATCGGAACATTAGTTGGGCTCGTAGAAAGTACCTATCATTTAGTCCGTTTGATAGCTCCAAAAGAACGAGATCATTCGAATCATGCGCATAATCTAATTAGACAAGCCAATGCTTTACACCAAGAAGCCAGGGTTTTGATGGCAAACCAAAATACGGCTGGTGCTGCGCAGAAACTTACTTCAGCTAGCGGAGCATTAGACTCTGCCCGTACAGCAATACATATGCAGAGAACGGCAACAGATAAAAAAACAGATTTTCACGCAAAAAAATGCTTTGAATCGGTATTAAAAGCAACGTGGTTAGGAGCCATTGGCCTCTTAGCCTACAAACTATTCAAAGCATAGTTTTGTAGGGTTCTCCTGCAATTTCTTTCACGTAACGAGGAACAGCATATCCTGGCAAGTGTTGCGCTATCCGATCGATGAGCCAGGCCCCTTTTTTTTCATCGACTTCAAAATGGGCAGCCCCCTGCACCCGATCGATCTGGTGGAGGTAATAAAATAAAATGCCGTGATTGGCAAGCATCTTCGCTAATTCGATCAATGTAGCTTCATCGTCATTGACCCCTCGTAGAAGCACTGCTTGATTCAAAATAATACACCCCATCAACTGTAATTGTTTTAATCTGACGAAAAAATCTTCATCCAACTCTCGTGGATGATTGCAATGAATAACAAAAAAGATTTGCTGCGAAACCTTTCTCAATACTGCAAGAAATGACTCATCAATTCTTTCGGGAATCCCTATGGGAAAACGGGTATGAAAGCGAATTCGACGAATATGGGGGATAGAAGAAAGGCTACTTAACAATGAATCTAGCGATTCATCAGAAAGGGAAAGAGGGTCTCCGCCACTCAAAATCACTTCTTGGATTGATGAGTCTTCGGCAATCTTCCGAATCTCTTCCTCCATTGATTTTTTAGTTGAATAGGGAAAGTTTTGCCGAAAACAGTAGCGACAATGCATAGCACAAGCTCCTGTAGGCATAAGAAGGACACGTCCTTCGTATTTTTGTAAGAGTTTACTCTCTTTTTGGAAAAAAAGATCGGATACAGGATCCTGTATAAATAAAGGATTTTTTACTAGTTCTTCCTGCAAAGGGATAAATTGCTTGAAAATGGGATCGTCCAAGGTCCCTTTTGCCATTTTTTGAGCTAAGCGATAAGGGACTTGTAGGGCAAAGTTTGGATGAAAAAGAATTTTTTTTCTCTGTTCATTTGTCAGTTCCAAAAAATCTGCCAATTCTCCGATTCGAGTGAAATTTTTTCTCAAGATTTTTTTCCACTCAGCAACAGAACTGTCAATGGTATGTAAAGAAAACAATTCGCTATTCCTTTCCAGATCTTTTTGGGGAAAGAATATACCATCTCAGGGAGAGAAAAACAATTGCAATTATTTAGGACGTGTCGTCAATTGATAATAACCTCTATCCAAGATTATTTCTCAAGCGGGTGCTTGGAAAAAACTTGAATAGACATCTTGCATAACCTCTTCTCGTGCCCGAACCTACCTACGAGCCATTTTGATTAACATGGACACAAGTTGAATAAGTGTCATACTGTACTAAAAATATAAATCATCAGAAAGTTAATTTTTTCGGGCAGGGGCACGGGCACGCACGCGGGCACGAGAAGAGGTCTAATAAAGGTTTATTATCAATTGACGACACACCCTAGAGACTTCTTTAGCTACACAGGCTTTTGTGGAGGAGCGGGTGTTTGGGCAGTTTATCGGGTTGCTTTGAAAGCTCGGGTTCTGCTTTTGCAGGATAGGAGACAATTTCTGCTTTTGCTCCTAACGTTTGAAGTTTTGGTACTAAATTTTCGTACCCTCTTTCTAAAAAGGGAAGGCCGATGATTTTGCTTGTATCTGCAGCAATAAGAGCTGCCATCACATAAGCAAAACCAGCTCTTAGATCTGGTATTCTAATTTCCTTTGCTGCTAATGATGTGGGACCCTTGACAATCACACTATGAGCATGTCCATGAGAATCAAAACGGCAGTGCTTTCCCCCTAAACATTGTCTAAAAAGAGAAATATCTGCCCCCATTTCATTTAATGTTTCCGTGTATCCAAATCGGTTTTCGTAGACAGTTTCGTGAATAACGGAAGAACCAGAGGCTTGTGTCAAAAGAACGACAAAAGGTTGCTGCCAATCGGTCATGAACCCTGGATGTACATCCGTTTCTAAATGCAGACCTCCTTGCAAAGGGCCATCATAGAAAAATTCAATCCCATTGGATTTAATTTCATACCCTCCGCCTACTTCTCGAAGCTTATTTAAAAATGTGATCATGTTCACATGTTGCGCTCCTTCGACAAACACTCTTCCTTTCGAACAAATAGCCGCCATTCCCCAAGAAGCTGCCTCTATTCGATCTGGAATTACTGTATGCTCCACCTCATAGAAGCGTCTTGTCCCTTGAATTCGAATGGTGCGGTCGACATCACAGGCAATAATTGCCCCAAGCTTCTGCAAAAATAAAATCAACTCGATGATTTCAGGTTCTATGGCAGCATTTTTGATAATAGTCGTTCCTCTTGCTGTGATGCTCGCCAAAATTGTATTTTCTGTTGCCCCTACTGATGGATAAGGAAGAGTGATTAAAGTTCCCTTTAATCCATTATGCGCATGAGCAAAATAAGCCCCTTCCCTTTTCATGCCCCTATATTCGATCACTGCTCCTAGTTGTTTGAGAGCTTGTATATGAAAATCGACAGGCCGAGCACCTATTTCACATCCTCCAGAAGTAGGAACAATAATATCTTGGTCGGTTCGACCTAAAAGAGCACCGATCATCAAAATTGGGATTCGATTAGATCCCGAAAATCTTTGAGGGACATAGGTAGTCTTCAGTTCTTTAGTATGCACTTCCATTTTTCCAAGCTCTCGGTCCCATTGAATTTCCATTCCAATTTCTTGGCAAAGGGATACTGTGACATCGACATCTTTGATATTTGGAACGTTATAAAATAGGCATTTTTTGTCTGACAAAAGAGAAGCTACCAATAGCTTCGTCATTGCATTCTTAGCTCCCGCAGCCCTGATTTGGCCTCGTAGAGGATTTCCCCCTGTAATCTGCAATACGTCCATGTTCCCTCCAAAAGAACGATGAAAAGCTACTAAATCTATGTGTTAAACACAACGCATTTCTCTTTATTGTCTTTGTAAGAGAATTCCAACAAAAAAGGAAACTAATTTAACGTCAGTTCGATTTTGAAGAGACTTTAAACAGAAAAAGGGGTAGCATTGCCTGAAAAAAAATGAGGAATGTCATTATGGTAGTTCGTACAGGAATTGGGCAAGATAGCCATCGATTTCTTCCTTCTAATTCTTCCAAGCTTTGTATGATTGGAGGACTCATTTTTGAGGACGCCCCAGGCTTTATGGCAAATTCAGATGGGGATGTCGTTTTGCATGCAATTTGCAATGCGATTAGTTCACTCACAGGCGTATTGGTTTTGGGAGATATTGCCGATGACCTTTGTTTAAAAAACGGAATCACTGACAGTGAAGTTTACCTTGTCGAGGCAATGAAAACATTGGGCAATCAAAAAATTACCCACGTCGCAATTTCCATTGAGGCAAAAAAACCCAGACTGAAACCCCGAATCATAGAAATGAGAGCGAATATTGCTCGTATTATGGAGCTTTCTATTTCACAGGTAGGTATCACAGCAACGACCGGGGAAGGGCTCACAAGCGTTGGGTGCGGCGATGGCTTGGTTGCATTTGTCATCATCACAACAATAGAACAGTAAGGATTCTCTAGGCCGTGTCCTAGCGTTCTCTTACAGTCTTTTAGTATTCTTATAACCTAATAGACGTCGCGGAGGTATCTCTTCTCTTTCCTGAGTTTTTTCAGATATTCCTTTGCTCCTGCCTCGCCTTTTTCACTGTGTTGCGCAATAATAGACATCAGCGTTGATTCTACATCTTTGGCCATCCGTTGTGCATCGCCACAAACATACAGGTAGGCTCCTTGCTCTAACCAAGCAAATAATTCTTGTCCTTTTTCCCGCATTTTATGCTGCACATAGACCTTTTCTTTCTGGTCTCTTGAAAAGGCAAGATCGAGAATGAGGTGAGTTTTCTCGCCGAAACTTTTCCAATCTTCTTCATAGAAGAAGTCAAAATCACGATTCCATTCTCCAAAAAAAAGCCAATGCTTTCCTCCCGATTGATGGAATATTCGATCTTGGATAAACGCCCTAAATGGCGCTACTCCTGTCCCTGGCCCAATCATAATCATGGCAGTATCGGTTATTTCTGGAAGAAAAAAATGATGAGAAGGGTGCACAAAAACGGGGACGACTGGATCATGAAATGTAACTAGTTTGGACAAATAATGACTACAAACCCCATGGCGCATGTAGCCATTCGATTCAAATTCGAATTGAGCCACTGTGAGGTGCACTTCTTCTCCGACATATTTTTGCGAAGACGAAATAGAATAAAATCTAGGAAGAAGAGGCATCAAAAAATCAGCTATTTCTTGGGGAGTAAAAACAACTTCTTCATGAGCAAGCAGCAAATCCCAGAGCTCAAATTGTCCTAAATATTCTTTCTTTTTTTGGAGATTCTCTTCTTCTAATAAAACATTGAGAAAATCTTTTTTTTCTTGGTTTGTTTGACGAAGTGCAATTTCTCTAAATAATCTAGGGCTAATTTCTGTAATGTTTAAATGGGTAGTTAAAGCTTCCCTTAGGCTAGCTGTCTTCTCTTTTTGTTTTAAGGAGACGATTTCTCGTCCGTTAACTCGAAGAGCATTTATTGTTTTTTCTACAAGGAGTGGATCATGCTGTGCGAATATCCCAAGACAATCTCCCGCACGATACGTAAGGCCTGATCCAGCTAAGTCAAGGACGAGATGTTGTGTATTCTTTTTCGATCCCGGCCTTGACAAAGAAAAACGATCTTTAATGGAGGCTAAAAAGGGATTTTCTTTATTATATACTGTCATAATCGGTACTACCGGAGCACACTTTCCCAATTTTCTTCCGCAGAAGCCGCTTCTTGTATTCCACCTAAATGCTTCGCCAGAAAAGCTTCTGTCGCAGCATAAAATTTCAATCGATTTTCAGGTCTTGCAAAACCATGTCCTTCATCTCCAAAAAGAAGATAATTAACCGGTATTGATTTCTCACGCATCGCTCGAACAATTTGATCGCTTTCTGCTTGTTTTACGCGCGGATCATTTGCCCCTTGCGCAATGAGCAACGGTTTTTTGATTTGGTCGGCTTTAAATAGAGGAGATCTCGACTTTAAAAAATCGATCTCAGACTCCAATTTTCCTATGCGCAAATCCATAACTGCCTTGAGGGGATTCCAATAAGGAGGAAGTGTTTGGAGAAGAGTGATTAGGTTAGAAGGACCCACGATATCAACCCCGCAACAAAATTCTTCTGGGGTAAACGTCAAGGCAACAAGTGTCGCATAGCCTCCATAACTTCCCCCATATATAGCCACTTTTTCTGGGTCGGTGTATCCTTGTTCAATCATCCATTTTTTCCCATCAAGCAAATCTGCATGCATTGCATTTGCCCATTCTTTATTGCCAGCATTAAGGAATTTTTTTCCGTATCCCTCAGAACCTCGATAGTTGATTTGTAAAACAGCGTATCCACGATTCGCGAGCCACTGCACCTGCGAACTGAGTCCCCAAAAGTCACGTGCCCAAGGTCCTCCATGCACGAGAAGTACAGTAGGAAGATTTCGGGAAGACTTGTGTGAAGGAAGCGTAACATATCCATGAAGAATCATCCCATCGCGCGCTTTAAAAGAAATGGGTTTCATGGGACTTAAAACATATTTTTCTAATTCTGGTTGACTGCTGAATAAGAAATCAAAAGATCCCGTTTTTCTGTGGTAGATATAGAAATGACTTGGCCGTTGATCCGATTGAGAAACGACAATCCAACGCTGGTTTTCTATATCGCGACTTGCCAAATAAAATGGTCCTTTACAACGGGTCGATAGAAAATGAAAATCTGTTTTGAGCTGAGGGTCTAATACAACCCAATCGGGTTTCTCTTTTTCTACACTTACCATTTCGGGAACATAAGTAAGTGGATTTAAGAAGAGAGTGGAAAGATCATATTCTTGGTCTTTGGCGAGGAGAACTTTTTCCTTAGAAACGATGTGCATCTTATACAATGCTTTTGTATCGCTCTCTAGATTACTCATAAGATACACGTGTTGGTTGTCAGCTGAAAAATTTTGGATTTCTACTGAGTCCATAGGTCCTACTTGTAACCAATCACGCCACGGGCTATCTTTGTGATCCCTTATTCGAATTAAAGTTGATCCATCAGGCAAATAAGATTTACACATCCGAACTTGTAGTGCATGGTCTGCTTCCCAAGAAAACACTCCTCCTGGATTCTGTGTGTCCATCTGGAGCTCGCCTGTTGGCAAATAAAGTCGATAGACATCCATTGATTGAGGATCTCGTTTATTCATTGTAAGCAAAATTGTGTCTGGAAAATGGGGGTCTTTCGCGAGTAACTCCACTTTAATTCCAGAAAAAGGTGTTAAATCTTTTGTTTCTTGGGTGTCGATCGTTGTTTGGTAGAGATGCCAATTCTCATCTCCTTCCTGGTCTTGGATATACAAAATGTGCTTTTGGTCGTATTGCCAGAAAAACTGACGGATCCCCCGCCTTGCATCTTTAGTGATTTGCATTTCTTTCCCCGAATTGACAACATCTCGGACCCAAACATTGAGTACATTATTTTTGTCAGGAGCTAAAAATGCGATTTTTGTTCCATCTGGAGATAGCTGAGCACTTGTTTTTTCAGGGTTTCCAAATAAAAGTGTACGAGGAATGACTAAGCAAGCTGACTCATTATTCACCCGAACTTCTTCTGAGAAAGACATCGCAAAAGATAGCCCGGTCATCAACATCAAACAAATAAGAAAAATTTGAGAAAAATTCATTACTCCACCTCGAACTTTTTGTTCTAGAAAGAACACTATAAAATAGAAAGCCTTTGAATTCAATAATTCTTGCCTCTTTTAATCGATTTATTTATGATGGAGACCGTTCTAATTCAACAACCTAGGTTAAAATTATGAAATTCTTTAGTTTACTATTTATTGTTTTTGGGTTTTTATTCATTATCGGCTGGACGCCCCATGCCGAGGCAAAACATGGAAGATGTAGAAGTCATGCGTCTTTTGGAATGAATTTTGGTGTCGCTCGTCCGGCTCCTCAATATATTGCCTATCCTGTCGCTCCAGCGCCTATCGTCGTCATGCCTTACAACGCACCTGCATATTACTATCCACAACCCTATCTCGTTTCTCCCGTGATGGTTCAAAGACCCGCTGTTATATCTCCACAGTTTTCTTTTTCTTTCTGGAGATAATTTTTTCTTTTTGCCAATAAAGACTTCCTCCTCTAACCTGCGGGTTAGAGAGGAAATTCTATGCCCATCATCACACTTATCGCCGCGATTTTAGTAGGCTTATTCACATTTTTTGGATTTACCGATTTTTCATTTCCCCTGTTTTCAATTGGAATGTTGGCAGCCGGTATAGCCATTTTTGTAGGAGAATGCCTCCTTTATTCTTTAACTCTGAGTCCTCTAGCAACTCTGGAGGAAAACACAATTCCACACCTCATGAGAATCGTCCGGCGTAACTTTCTTTCGCATATGGGGAATTTTCTTCTATTTTTATTTGTATTTATTTCGATTGTCGGGTCCTCGTTTCTTTCAGTTATCCAAGATCCACAACTGAAGCATGGGCTCATGCTGGGTTGGATTGTTTTTTTCGGATTTGCTTTAGATTTGCTTCGAAATGAGTGGAATCATTTTACTAATTTATTGAATCCCAGCTATTTGGTACGCTCTATCTCTCAGATGGCTCTTCACGCCGTTCAAAATGATGAAGATGAGGAAGTTCGCAATCAATTGGACAATCTTACAGAAATTTGCCTCCGTTCGATTGAAAAAAACAAACTCGCCTTGGGAACAGAAACAGTACAAACATTTCCTCCCATTATACACGCCTTTTTAGGATCTGCCAAAAGCATTGCACATAGCATACAAGATGTTGCCAAAGAAGAAGGAAAAGGGAAAGATCAATCTAGCTACATGAATTTTTACTTAATCCCACGACTTGAAATGATTTTTAACCGTGCGCTAGATCATGGCGCAGAACCCATTTGTCGCCATGTCGTCATGGCCATGGGTAAAATTATCATGTACTGCGCTCAATTCGACCTCTCGCTAGTCAGCTTTCCCGTCCATTTTTTGACAAAATTTGCTCTTACAGCACAACATCATCATGTCGATGAGGAAGCTCTTTTAACAACTAGTACACTAGTCGAAATTGCAAAAAGGATTATTTCCGATATTGATATTACGTACGCCGAATTAGAAGAGCCGTATCGATCCATTATTACCGGCTTAGATGCCATTGCAAAGGGAACATTCAAAAAGAGAAAAGAAGGGAGCATTTCATTGCTCATACAACCCTTAGAAGAAATAAAATCGTTATTTCAAACAGAAAAAATGGCACAACATCGGGATACCCCTGTTATTCTACAAGAAATCGACTCTCTCTTGGAAGAATACCGGGTTCTTGAAGAAGTCATGTCTACCCTCCCCTCTTTTTCCTCTGAAACCCCAAAGCAAGAAGCAGATGCAGATAGTGAATAGGTTTCATATGCTTCTAAAAAAATGGATAGCCACTACTATCTTGTACAGTTGCCAATTTGCAGCAATGAGTGCGGCGCCGAGTCCTGACAATTTTATGCATACTTTGTCAGGCGATATCAAAGTAAGAAATCTATCCTTACTTGGTTCTCACAATTCGGGAACATACGCTTTAAATACCTCGATGAGAATTTCTCCAGATGAACATGGTAATTTTATTTACACAATCGGGAATACACCTCTTATAGGCACAGCAGCTAAACGGACGCTGATTAAAAATTGGTCTCAAACACAAACACGCGATATCACAGCCCAACTATCTGATGGAGTGAGATTTTTTGATTTACGAATCGCTATTGATCCTCAAGGAAAATTTAGGGTTTGCCATGGATTGTACGGCCCTTTGATAAAACAAATATGCAATCAAATCAATAATTTCCTAGCATCTCATCCGCAAGAAATAGTTCTATTAGATGTTCAGCATATGTATGATATAAATGGACAACAGATGACTTTGGATCAGCAAAGCCAATTAGTTGCTAAATTTCAACAAATTTTAGGGAGTAAAATTGCTTCGCCAAGTAATGGAATTGATGTGACTTTAGCAACCTTACACCAAACGAAAAAACAGGTAATTATTTTTTGGGGCAATACTGTCACTGCAAATAATTTCCCAACACTTCTCTGGGACCGTTCTATTTTCCTTTCTTCTCTTTGGCCTAACGCAACTAGTTGGGCCGCTTTGCG
>JABDGJ010000014.1 GCA_013286075.1 Chlamydiota bacterium | reverse complement strand
ATGTGGTTGCTATAGATAATAGACATTTCGGTATCTACAGCAATTACCCCTTCTTCTAACGATTCGAGAATGGTCTGTTTTTCGTTTCTTTCGTTTGTTAAATTATCGATGTGGTTTTGGATCTTGGCCGATAGACTATTCAATGTGAAGGCCAACGTATTAAAATCGTCGTTTCGATTCTTTCTTCCAATATCAATTTCTGGTAAAACGTGTTGTTTTCCATCCTGGTAAGGTTTTACTGCATTGATGATGGTTTGGATTGGCTGGGTTAAATAATGGATCACAAACCAAGTCAATAAGCTAAATAACAATAAAATAAGAGTAGCGAGGCCAAGAAACCCTATTTTAAAGGCCTCCATGACCTCCTTGACATACTGATAAGGAAAAGCGATTCGGAGGACATACGTCTTTCCATGAAAATCGAATGATTTGGCAAAATAGGAGAATTTTTCGTTCAGAATTTGAGAATACCCCTCTGTATAGCCTGTCCCCTCTTGGAAGGCTTCAATGACCTCTGGATGGTCAATAATGTAATCCGCGCTAAATTTTGGGCCCAAGAGCCTTTGCAAATGAGAATCGTATAGGACCTTTCTTTCGTTCGTAATAATGCTGCTTCGAAAAAAGAGGAGACTCTTTTGCTCTTTGAGCTGCCGAATTAATGCTTCATCATTGGGAGCATCTCGAATATTCGAAATAATTTCGGTAGAACGGGTATCCATTGCCTGGAATACAATTCGTTGGACCCATGAGGTAACAAAAGGGAATAACAATAAAATAAAAACAAGAAAAACCCCGACGTAACTAATAAAAATTTTTTGTCTAAAACTGAACATTGCGCACGGGATTGTTTTATTTCTATTGAAATAGAAAAACGACAAAGACACAAGAATTTTGCTCAAGAAAGACTCTAAATAGAGGAAAAATGGCCTACTTTGAAGTAGGCCATTTATAGATATAGATTATAGGTCCTCTAGTCTCCGTCTGGTAAATTTTCTAAATGTATTTCTCCTACTACTGAGTTATTTTCATTTGGTTTAGCGAAGAGGTCCTCTTCTTCTTCTCCATCTAAATCTAACAAAGAATTTGTTGTGTCTACGCTAAATGCTAAATCTAAGAAAGAATCTATTGTGTTGTCTGGGCTAAATTTATTTAAAGTAACGATCTTATCACCACTCGCGTCGATACGACTACTGACAGAATTAGTAGATTTTTGCGCTTTAGATTTAAAATATAATTTTACTCTTCCTTCTAATTCGACCATTTTGGCCACTGCAGGTTTTCCTAAGCGGGAGTTCTTAAAACCCTCAGAAATAGCAAGAGCTAATTCTCCCACTCTTTTTGCCATTCTAGAACAGCTATCACCGATAGCCATAGAAACAACGCTAGAAAAAGCGCTCATTCCTGCTCTTATTTCATTAATCATATTAAAAACTCCTTTTTTACTATTAATAGAATTTAACTAACTATAAGTAGTTTACTATGCTAATATTTAATGATCAATAAAAAGTTTATTAAGAGTTAGATAATTTTTGACTTGTTTTTGTTTAAGAAAATAAAAAGATATGCACATTAGTATAATTAATGGCAATTAATTTGTTCTTTATATAGTTATGTATTAAAATAGTGATAGATGCAAGAATGAAATTAGTAAAGGTTTAGGAGAAAAATATGGATCCTATTTCTATTCCCGGCGTAGGTTCGGTTCCTATTAATAATAATGAGTATACATCAAAAGAGTTGTATAGTCAGTATCTGGCTTTGATGACACAAATCCAGCAAATTTTTAATAAACCGACCATTACCGATGAGGATTATGGAGAATTGTTGGCAGCCATGAACCAACTCAAAGAATTAGCAGAAAATGGAGATGGAAATGGAGCCTATTTTGACCAGAATATGGCCAATGGGCTCAAAAGTGTTTTTGATATGCTTGCTGAAGTGGGAATCACAACGGACGGGTATAAAGGGCAACTCACTCCTACCGAATCAATGAAAGTATTGAAAGACCAAACCATAGTAAAAAATGGAAAGACCTATACGTTTGTCGATATCATTGACACAGTGGCAGTCCAAGGAACTAAGGGAGCCGATCAAACGTTGCAAGCAATGCTCTATTCTGATTTTGTCCTTGGTGTCAATCAAGTATATGAAGATAAGTTGAATCAGCTTGGCGATCAGTTGGAATGTACGAAAAATACTCTTGATACCTTGGCGGCCTTAGATGATTTGCTCAATCTTACAGAAGTGGCTAATCCAGCCAATTATGCTTATCCTCCACAAAGCATGTCCGATATTCCTCCCGATCTCCAAAAGAAATTAGCGGCCGAAGGATTGACCACATTTGAGCAAATTAATGAGTGGTTAAAAAAAGATGAAAATGCAACTAAATATGTATCGTGGAGTAATGACTATTTTGCTCAGCCGATCGTTCGAGTCCCTATTGATTCTGAGATGGATAAGGCAGCGCAAGATCTCTTGCGTTTGCGAGATGAATTGACACAAGAAATTGAGACGATGAAGAACGCAGGAGGGGAAGGGACAACTCTTGTTAAAAATATGGAAGAGGTCCTGAATTTGGTAAATAAGAGTCTTGCTCCTTATGATGACTATATGAAAAAAGTAGGACCAGGGCCTTATGATGCGACAGTCCAAAGACAAATCACTGAATCTCTCCATGTTTCGGCGACAAATTTTGTTGCGGATTCGGGTTCAGTCAAGGCTTCAGATAAAATTGCGACGACTACAACTGGAGCACAGAATCTAAGCCAAACGCAAACAGATGAATTGAATAAAGAAATGACATTGTACCAGCAGTTTCAGTCGATGGCTATCTCACTCATGGCCGAAATCGGTAAAATCATTACCCGATTTGCGCAAGGTGCTAAGGGTTAAAAAAAACATTGTAATGTAGGAATATATATATGAATCATACAAGTCAAGTGAGCGGCCAAGGGGCAAGTTATCCCATTAAAGAAGTAGAAACACAACCCCCTGTTTTGCAAAAACCGATAGAAGATGCTGGAGATGATAATTCTCTTGCTGTTGGTCTAGACGAATATATTTCGTTTTGGGAGAGCCAAATTGGTTCAGATGGAGCTGTCACCAATCGAATACTCAATCTTCTGATTGCTTTGACAGAAACCATGCAAGATGTATCTGTTGCTGAAGCGAAGAAATTAAGCAATTTAGGAGATTTGCAACGAGCATATATGGATCTGAAATCAAAAATTCCGGTGCTTATGAAAGGACAACCAGGAGCTCCTGATGACAATACTGTACGGCAAGACATGAATAATGCCTTTAGTAATTATATGGAGAATGTTCGAGCAAATGAGGGTGTTGTGCAAGATAAACAAAAGAGCGTCCAAGCAGATATCAATACTCGCAAAGACAATCCATTCTCTTCTCTCTTTGACAATTTGCTCGAGATCAATAAAAGACTGATGTCGCAACTGTTCCGTTAACGGAGGAATGCATGAGTGCAAAAGAATCGGATAAAAAAGAAATAGAAAAAGAATTTGCTCAAATCGCCGAAAAAATATTTACGCAAAAAGCAACTCCAAAAGAGGCGATAGGGGTGCAAGATGATTATCTCGAAAGCATATATGCCCAAGGATATCGGTTATATAACACAGGGAAATATGACGAGGGAGTGCATCTATTTCGAATTCTTGTCTTGCTGAATCCGATGGAATCAAAATATATGTTAGGGCTGGCTGCTTGTTTTCACATGCTTAAAGATTATGATAATGCGATCCAGACTTATACATTATGCGCTGCTCTCGATCCGATAAGTCCTATTCCACATTACCACACCTCCGACTGCTTTATCCAACAAAAGGATGAGATATCGGCAATGATTTCCTTGGAAATGGCGGTTGATCTAGCAGGAAATAAGCCAGAATTTGGCAAAGTCAAGGAACGTTCCTTGATGACTTTAGAAAGTATAAAAAAACACTTAGGTGTGAGACAAGAGGAAAAATCAGTATGAATTTAAATGATCCTTCATTATCTCCTATTCTACCTTCTTACCCCACCCCACAGGGAGAGGGAGTAAAAGGAACAGAAGCCGCTGGTGTACCTTTACCTGTGTATAAAGATGCGATGAGTGCTTCTGGGCAAGCTGCTGCCTCATCTTTTTCTTACGGTGCTTCCGCGCAAATGGCCGTGCTTCCTCAGCCCACTAAGGCAGGAGAAAAAGGAATCGGAATTCCAGAACAACGAGTGATACAAAATTTTTATTCCAAGCAGGCTCTTCCCTTGCTCGAAGAATATGAACTCAATGCAGAAGAAGAGGAAGCGGTATCTGAGGCTTTATTGCAGGGAAAAGAAATCCAAGATCCAAGACTTGCGCAAATCGTACGAGACATTCGAAAAAAAATGAAAGATTACTCTGTGACAGAAATTGTAACACCACAAGCTGTTGCAGAAGAAGAATCGCAAATGGTTCTTTCTAATTTAGAAGATTTAACCACCCACATCGAATCTGCGATGAATAAGGTGATATTGACCTTACCAAATACCAGTGAAGGGAGGAGTCAAGGTGATTACCTGAAAACATTAGCCGAAGCGATTCGAGGTTTAAAAGAATTGCTCCAAGAATTGCAGTTGCAAGATGCCGAGATTACAGAAAAAGTTTCTTCTTTAAAATTCGATCAAGTGAAAGCGCGTCTCGAAAATCTGGAAAAAGCAAAAAAAGAACGAATGGAAATGGAAGAGAAGAAACGGAGCCAAGAAAAACTTTCGAAGTTTTTTAAAATCTTTGGTCCCGTGATTTCTGCCCTTACTGTCATTGTCGGAGCGGCTCTATCCATTTTCGGCGGAGTGGGAATAGGAATCATCATTGCAGGTGTGGCTGTGGGAACAGCGATGACTACATACAGCATTGTCGACGGAGAAACAGGTCTTACGCAAAATTTGATGACCGCTTTAAATAATGCATTGGAGTCTTGGTTTCCAGGGGACGACAACGTCTTAGCAAGAGCTGGAATGAAAGCCCTTCTTATCGCTGCAGCTATTGTTGTATTGGCCTGTGCTTTGGTTGTGGGTGGTGGAAGTATCGCAGCAAATATCACTTCACAAGTGGCAAGACAAGCGATTACAGAAACAGGGAAACAAATTGCGATCCAAACCTCTATTATGGCAGTGATGTCGAGTAACGTTTTTCCAGAATTGGTCAGTTCTTCTCTTATTCAATCAGGGGCAATTAGCAAAGATGATGCAAAAGCAAAAATGATTGTTGAAATGATTGCCATGGTTCTCACCATGCTTGCCGTATTGGCTGCGGTCTCTTATGCTTCGAAAACTAGACCGCAACCTCCTCCAAACAACGATGGAGCAGCAGCTTTGCAGGAGGCAAATCAAAATCTACAGGGAGTTATGGACCGAGCTGCCCAGTCTGTAAAAGGTCTCCCAAGAGGAATTGTCAATAATGTGCAGGATTTTGGAAGAGGACTTGCTAACGAGGCAGGAAATGTGAAAGGGATGTTTGTGGGAGCCAATAAATTGCAATCAGGTCTGGCCGTTTTCCAAACTTCTTTGCGTATGACAGGAACATCCATGCAAATGTATGAATCAATTTCTCGTGGAAAGCTAGGTCTTGAATTGAAAAGATTGCTCGAAGCTCTTGGCGAAGTGGAGCTTGCAGAAGACTTGACACAAGCATTGATTCGAGTGTTGGAGCAATTATTGCAAAATCTTCAGTCGGATTTGGCATCCCAAGGCGATTGGATGGTGTCTCTGCAAGAAACACTCAACGACTTACTCGGAACATCGCGGGACAATGTAACTAATTTATACACCCAAGCGTAATGGAGGCATACTTATGACAAACGAAGAAACTAGCCGTCTAGAGAGAAATGATTTCGATATCGATACCATTGTGCAAAAATTGGAAAAGACTGCTTCAGTGAAAGAAAAAGCTTTATTTCGAGAGGCAATTGAAAAAATGAAAGAAGGAAGCACTTTATATGAATCATTGCGTTTGACTCCTGATATGTTGGAAGTGATCTATCAACATGGGTATCAGCTATTTCAAAGTGGAAAATATAAGGAAGCACTTTCTACTTTTCGAATTTTACAGACACTTCATCCGGAAGATAAAAGATATCCATTTGCCATTGCGGCAGCACTCCATTTTGAGAAAAATTACGTAGAAGCAGCGGCTTACTACATGATTTACGCATCGATGGATAGAACCGATCCGATCCCCTTTTATCATTTATACGACTGTTTTCTAAAGGAAAAGCATCCCACAATAGCAGAAAATGCATTGGATGAAGCGTATCGCTTAGCAAAAGGGAATCCCAAATACCACGATTTGAAAGAAAAAATCGAATTAGAGTTAAAACATATCGAATCGAAAGATTCTGAGATAAAAATTCATAAAGAAATTAAAGGATAATACATAGAGGTATCATATGAATAAAAATCCATTGGGAGATAAAATTCCGAGCGAATATGGATATGGTGCGGAAAGATCAGAAATTCACAAAGTTGATCCCATGGATCAAAACGTGAAATTTGCTGATATGCCTGTAAGAGATGTTGTACAGCCGTACGAAAAAGAAGATTCTGGAGCTTTACCGACACAATCAGAAATGCCTTCTATTCCTGTTCCGGGTATCCACGGCGCTGGAGAAACGCAAAAAGCACAGCAAGAAGTAGTGAACAATCCTTGGTTTTCCAAATCCTCTTCTCTTGTCGATTTTATGAATGTCATGTCACAGCTTATGCTCATGCAGAGAGATACCCATTACACCCAAGGAAAATTAGAAACGCAAATTCGGAACGAAATGTACGAAATGGGAAAACAAAATGCTGCAACCGCACAAGACATCAAAAACAAAGAAGCGGAAGAACAATACATCAACGCTTCCATGGCTTTTTTCAGCGCCGGTATGTCGGGCGTGCAAGCTTATCAGGTTATTGCCAATGAAGGCGCTGCCGACAGAGAAATGCAAGAAGCAATTAACCAAACAACAGCCGATAGAGATGCTGTAAAAACTAACGCTACAGATCGTCTTCTAAGGACTCAGGAAGCTGTGGGCGAGACCGCAACAAGAAATGCCTTATTAAACGATAATGACCCAAATGCTGATCTTTTTACAAATGCCGAAAAAACGAATTATAGAAGATTAAATACTGAAATCAGCCAAAGACAAGCGTCTCGACTTACAGATATCCACCGAAGAAGAGAACAATTAAATATGGCTTCCCAAGCAAAGACAGAAGCTGTAAAACAAACAGGACAGGGGTTTGCAGGGGTAATGAGTGCTTTGATTAAGCAACGGCAAGGAGAGCTCGAAAATCTCAAGCAAAAAAGGGAAGCGCTACTCCAAAGTTATAACAAATACTACGATGGAGTAAGCAAATCGAAAGAAGACGCAAAAGGATCGATCGATAAGCTTGTTGATTCCATTACCCGTACAATTGCCGACGTGAATAGGGCGCACCAATTAGGCGGTCGCCACTAAGGAACCTCTTCTCGTGCCCGCATGCGTGCCCTTGCCCCTGCCCGGCCGTTTGCCAGAAACCCAATTTTGAAATCACTTTGGTAATCAAAATGGCTCGTAGGGTATAAGTTCGGGCAGGGGCACGGGCACGCACGCGGGCACGAGAAAAAGAAGTCTAATATATCTTTTTTCTTTCTTTTAAGGAAATTCAAGATGCTAGAAAATCTAATCAACCAATTAGGTCGCGATTTAGAGATGGGGGAGATCATTCGGAAGACCGATGAGAAGCACTACCATCTTCCCTTTTCGGATCACATTGAAGTAGAAGCGTTTGAAAAAGAAAGATCGCTTCTCTTCAAGGCAATCATTGGGAAACGGCCTGAAAAAAATACGGATTCTTTTTTCCTCAAGGTAATGGAAGCCAATCTTTTTGGAGCCGGGACCAGGGGAGCCTCTATTGGTCTTACAAAAGATGAGAAGTTGTTGACCCTGACACTAGAGCTAGAGTATAATCGGTCTTATCCAGTTTTCAAAGAAAAATTGGAAGATTTTGTGACTGTCCTCGATTTTTGGCGAAAGGAAATTTCGAATTAAGAGGGTGTTTACAAACCTCTAAGGCATAGTGTTTTATGGCTCCGAAGTTAGTCATTGAAGAGGGCGATCAGCAAGGATTAAGCTTTTCTCTTGAAGAAGGCGAGCAATGGGCTATTGGGCGAAATCCTGAAGAATGCCAATTTGTAATCGAAGATCCCCAAATTTCTCGAAAACACCTTCTTTTACAACGCTCCCCTGAAGGAATTACCGCGCAAAACGTAAGTCATACCAATCCAATAGAGATCAATGGAGAACCCCTTTTATTGGAGGAGTCTCATCTATTAGAGAATGGGGACACGGTGAAAATGGGTAGCGAATTGCTTCGTTACTATGATGCATCAGAAGCGCAAATGATGGAAGAAGACTACGAATTGTCTTTTGCAGAAGAAGAACCTGTTCCAGAAACCACACAACCCCCTCCTGAAGAACCCATGGGAAAAGAACAAACTAGTATAGAAGAAAACATAACAGAAGAACCCATACTCGCCTCTCCGCAACACACGATTTTTGGGGACGAAGAGGGAGAAATAGGACAATTAGCAGAAATCGATTTTGGAATAGCAGAAGAAGGAAGATGGCTATTAAAAGTTGTCGGTGGCCCAAATGCAGGGGCAGAATTTCACATGAAGACAGGGAATCATTACATTTTGGGAACAGATCCTAAAACAAATGATATTGTCTTTCATGATACGAGTGTTTCTCGTCAACATGCGAGAATTTCTATTTCTTCCGATGATGAGCTCACTGTCGAAGATCTACACAGCCGAAACGGGGTTCTGATTGCCGGTGTTCGAATAGAACATAAGCAAATACTCCTTCCTTCGACTATTATCACTTTAGGAACAACCTCTTTTATTATTTATGACCGAGAAGGAGAAATGCAAACGATTATTTCTCCATTGCTTCCTTCTATTGTCAAAGTATTGCAACAAGACGGAAAAACACCTTCGCAAGAAGAAGAAGAGGGGGAATTGCCAAGTGAAATGAAAGAATCTTTGAGTAGAGTAGACTCCACAATAAAAACAAAAGAAGAAAAATCGTTTGTCAATTACGTTATTTTGTCTGCCATTCTTGGATTATTTGCTTTAGCCTTAATAGGTACTTCTTCTCTATTTCGATCAGAACCAATTGCGCTACAAACGGAAGAGCATGCAGACGAGCTGATCAAAAATGCGCTATATCCCTTCCCTGCCGTTCGATATACCTTTAACAAAGGAAATGATACAATCTTACTCATTGGGCACATCGCTACTTTAGCCGAAAAAAACCAATTGCTTTTCAATGTGCAGGCATTGAAATTCATCAAAGGGATCGATGATACAGGAATCGTGATTGACGAGACAGTATGGCATGAGATGAATTCGATTTTGGCAGACAACCCAGCCTGGCATGATATTTCGGTTCATTCTCCGAGAGCGGGGCAGTTTATTTTATCTGGTTATTTGCAAACGCGCAAACAAGCTGAACAATTATCCACTTACATGAATTTGAACTTCCCCTATTTAGATTTATTGACAAGACAAATTGTCGTAGAAGAAGATGTCATTAATAAAGTCACAGAAATTTTACAAAATAATGGCTTTTTGCAAGTCGTTCCTAAAATGAATAATGGAGAAGTCGTTTTGACAGGTGTCGTACCACAGAATCGGCCTGAAGGATTTGCGAAGGCTATTGCGCAAATTAAAAATATTCCAGGTGTTCGAATTGTAACAAATACGACAAAAACACAAATGCTCGAACCCGACGTCATTAACATCACGGATCAATACCAAATTATAGGAAAATCACAAGTAGGACAGAAATTTACTGTGGTGATTAATGGACGGATTTTATCTGAGGGAGATGATCTCGATGGAATGAGTATCATAAGCATTACTCGAAATCGAATTATGCTTGAAAAGGGTGGCCAAAAATACCGAATTGATTATTAACCTGAGTTTTGGGTTTCTGTCCTGTAATTCAGGTTCTTTTCTTGCGAACATTGTGCTTTTTTTCTCAAAAATGGGCTTTGACCATTCTTTTCGAAAAAAATCACAAAGCTCGCGAAGAAAATCTCCCTGAATTTCAAGGAGATAAACTCAAAACTTAGGTTATTAGGAAATTATGTTTGGATTAGAAAACAAAAAAAAATATCCCAAAGAGGAATTCCTCTTTGAATTAGAAAAAGAACTACAAGGCCCTACCAAATATAGGGAACTCTTGGAAAGAATAGAAAAGAGAATTCAGCACATTAAAGAATCTCTCCGGTCGGGAGAGGGGCAAGAAAACTTTCAACGATTTGGCGTGCTGTTGCATGGATACACTTCTCTTTTAAAGGTAATTTCAAGGGCTGTGGCTAAAAAAGGAAAATAGCATGGATGATAAAGCGGACTTATTTGTTGAAGACTTTTCTCTATTGATTGAAGCCGGTTTTATTGCCGTCAAACAACTCGATGAAATGAGCGCTACTCGGATTTTTCAAGCAGCGCAACTTCTCAGCCCGACAAGCACAGCTCCTCAAATTGGAATGGGGTACATTGCTTTGAATAAATTAGAGATTAAAGAAGCGACTCGAATTTATGAAAAAGTGACTCAAGCAGAACCAGACAACTACCTCGCACAAACTTTTTTGGGCATTTGCTATCTTTTGACCAAGGGAAAGCTAAAAAAGGGGGAAAGTATCATCGAAATGGCGACGAAAAAATCGACAGATCCCACCGTAAAAAACTTAGGAGCTATTTCGTTAGAGTGGGCCAAAACTGAGTTAGCAAAAAAATCGAAAGGCCCTTTTTTTGGGAGTGAGTAACGGAAAAAAGGACACCAAGGACCTACAATAGCCTCTAAGGAAGCCATTAAGGTCTCTTTAGCTCTGGGTCCCTTTATTTTAGTTCCCCCTTGATTTAATTATTTATTACTTGGTATAATAATAGTAGAAATGTAGATACTCTTATGAGTTATTTACAATTGACAACAATTAAGAAATGTAGCGTTTCAGAGTTGAATCTTAAAGATTTCTTAATCTTTAATCTTCAGGAAGTGTAATTTCCTAAGCCTGAATTCCCTACTGAACTTATTAAAATGTAATAAGAACAAGTAGTTGGAGGTTTTCTATGGGTAGTAATGAAACATTTAATATGCAGGCGTTGCTTGATACAATTAATGCAGCGACCGTAGAAGTTAAAAATCAGATGGATACTATCAGTCAGGCGGGTAGTGATGTCGGTGTTGGTGACATGTTCAAACTGCAAATGGTGATGAATAAGTTATCCCAGCTTTCTGAAATGTCTTCCTCTGTGATATCTTCTGCTAATCAAGCTATTTATTCAATGGCTCGTAACGTTAAATAATGGTTATCTCTCTTTTTGGAGGTTGTCCATTATTGTGGATTGGATAGATCGCCTTAGGCGTTTTTATCCAATTCGCGTTACTTTTGTAAATAGGAGAAGTTATGTCCATACCAAATAAAATAGAAGCAGCTAAAAAAGTGGCTGACGCTATGCCAAAACAAAACGTAGCTGAGCCAGAGAGAGTCGCTCCTAATAAAGAGCAATTTCAATCTCTTTTAAACGTGAATCCGAACACGGTAGCTGGAAGCAATCGATTAGATACGCAGGTGGCTAAAGTTGACGAACTAGAACCGGGCAAAAATCCCATTCTTGCTGATGAAAGTATGACATCGCAAAAGACGGGCTCTGCTACGGACCAAGAAAATAAAAGACAAAAGTCTTCATCTGGCGAAGTAGAGGAAGTCGAAGGAACGGAATCTAAAAAGACTACGACATCTTTACCGGGTCAAACCGGAGAGTTATCTGCCGACACATCTGTTTCTCCCCCGACACCAGAAAAAATTAAAACGCAAGCCAAAGCGATTATTTCTCAGCTAGAAGAAGCAAAAGAAAAGATTGTCAAATCTCCGGCTAATATTCAACCGTCTTACCAAAGACTATTGCGGAATCACCTCACCCACATCGATGATAATTTAAAAATCGCTTTATCAAAAGTAGGTGCCGAATACACACCAGAGCCTCCTTCTGCAGATAAAAATAAAAGTCCCCTTCATCGATTCATCGATGCAATTGCGAACAGCCAATCACAACTCGAAAATATACAGGCGACGGTAGATAGATTAAACCAACCAGGAAGACCCATACAGCCTGCAGAAATGCTTGCTATACAATTGAAAATGGGCTACGTACAACAACAGGTAGAACTTTTTTCTAATCTATTGAATAAAGCGTTAGAAGCAGCAAAGACAGTCATGAACGTTCAAGTATAACGGAAATATGTTTGACGGCGACGATATTGATAAATTATTGGGAGATTTAGAAGAACTGCAATTGACAACAGTCAATGGAAGGATCACTGAAATCGTTGGGATGCTCATTCGAGCTGTTGTCCCAAACGTAAAAATTGGTGAGATTTGTCTCATCAAAAGAAGCAAAGGTGATCCGCTCCGAGCGGAAGTGGTGGGATTTACAAAAGACGAGGTTCTCCTTTCTCCATTAGGAGAAATGAAGGACATCGGCCCTTCTTCAGAGGTGATCCCTACCTATCTTCCGCTTCATATTAAAGTAGGCCCTCAATTACTAGGGCGAATCTTAAATGGTTTGGGCGAACCACTTGATGAAGATACAAAAGGGCCCTTAGTCTTAGAAGAGACATATCCAGTCATACAACCTCCTCCGGATCCAGTCAAGCGGATGCCTATTGACAAGCCAATTTCGGTTGGTGTACGGGCAATTGATGGGATATTGACAACGGGAATAGGGCAGAGAGTAGGTATTTTTGCCGCTGCGGGTGTAGGGAAATCGACACTTCTCGGAATGATTGCTCGAAATGCAGTAGCAGATGTCAACGTCATTTCATTGATTGGAGAGCGAGGTCGAGAATTGCGAGAATTTATCGAAAAAGATTTGGGCCCAGAAGGGCTTAAACGTTCCGTATTGATTGTTTCGACATCTGACCAAGCTTCTCAGTTGCGATTAAATGCCGCCTATGTGGGAACCGCAATAGCAGAGTATTTTAGAGACCAAGGGAAATCTGTTATTTTGATGATGGATTCCGTGACCCGATTTGCGAGGGCGTTGCGGGAAGTGGGATTAGCTGCGGGAGAGCCTCCTGCGCGAGCAGGTTACACCCCTTCTGTATTTTCCACTCTTCCGAAGCTTCTTGAAAGGTCAGGTAATTCGGATAAGGGGAGTATTACTGCTTTTTACACTATTTTGGTAGCAGGAGATGATATTAAAGAACCAGTAGCAGATGAGGTGATGTCTATTTTGGATGGCCATTTTATTCTTTCTCGAGAATTGGCAGAACAACACCATTATCCAGCCATTGATATTCTCGCTTCTGTCAGCCGTGTTCTGAACTCCATTGTTTCAAAAGATCATCTTCTATTGATTGGGAAATTGAAAGAAGTACTGGCCAATTATAAAAAAAATGAATTGTTGGTAAAGATTGGAGAATATAAACGGGGGATGGATAAAGCCGGTGATTTTGCGATGGACCACATAGAAAAAGTGATGCGATTCTTAAAGCAGAGCGTAGGCGAAAAATGTTCATTGCAAGAAACGATCCAGCTCTTAAAAGCTCTCTTTCGATAAGAGGGTGTTTTGTAATTCTAATAAACCTTGATTCGAATTATAAACACCCTCTTAAGGAGAAATAATACGATGAAAAGCACTGAGTATCCTTTAAAACAAGTCATCCAAGTCAAGCAGAGACGAGTCGACCAAGCAGAAAAAATGGCGATTGAAAAACGAAATATTTTAGAAAAAGAACAAAAGAAATTGGCCGAATTAGAAGCGCAGAGAGACGAAGTAAAAAAGCATAAGCAACAAAAACTCGAGCAATTGCGCCATACAATGGATGAAGGAACTACCTCAGCAAAAATCCAACAAATGAAAGCCTATCTCAAAGTGGTCGATGAAAAATTGAAAGGGGAAGAAAAAAAAGTAAAAGAGCAGAAGAGCCAAGTAGATCTTGCACAAAAAAATCTCGAAGAAGCAAAAGCCGATTTGAGAAAAAAACGACAAGAGGTGGAGAAAATCCTAACCCATAAAAAAGGGTGGGAAAAGGAAATCCATAAAGAAATCCAAAAACAAGAAGCTTTAGAAGAAGATGAGATAGGATCAATCATTCACTCTCTTCATCGCCGAAGAGCATAGGAAACACTATGGCAGGCTTAGATGAAATATTTTCGTCCCGATCGGAAGACATACGGAAATCAATTGAAAAAGACGAAATGCGAAGAAAAGAAGCCCTACGGAAAGAAGTAATTCAAAATGACGATTTTAAGAGGACATTGAAAAATCAAGAGCGACAGTATGCAGATAAAAGTAGGGAAAACGTTACGCAACAAACCAAACAATCAGCCAATGTTTTTGATCTATCGAAAAAAACAAGAGTAAATCCAAAAAAATCGTTCGAAAAAGACAAAAAAGAAGAAAGTTCTTTAGAAGAAGAATCTATTGATACTGTTTTTTCTTCGGAAGAAGAATTAGAAGAATTCGATTCACTTCACCAAAAAATCGCTACAAAACAGCAAAAAAAGGAAATGGAAGAGGTTCGGGAAGATTCTACCGAAAATTTACAAGAAAAAATAGGAAAAGAGACTAGTCGGGCAGTGAAGGACAAAAAAGAGGGAGAAAAAGAGATAAAACCAGATACAGAAAAAGGATCGAAAGAAATAGAAGAAAAAACTCCTTCTATACTTCCCATTTGGTCTGAAGAAGAGGATCTTTCTTTATCAGAAAAAACAAAAGAGACTCCCGCAGGTGCAAAGGAAGGAGAAAAAGCGAAGTCTACCTCTGCAAAAGGGGCAAAGCCCGGTCCTATTGAAGAACAATCTATCGGGCAAGCCGATGCAAGAAACATTCCTTCAGGATATGTTGACACCCACCGCATAGTAAAAGAAGATGATAAAAATATTTCCACAAAGTCTTCCTCAGAAGATCGGCAAAAAACCTCTCGAGTAAAAAAACAAAAGAGCAAAACCGTAGATGTCGATCCAGTATCTGGCCAAGGAAGAGAATTTCGAGGAATCGGTTCTCCCCTTTCACAGGAAGGACCTACCGTGGAATTGAATGTAAGAACTCCTGAACAATCCAAAGAAGCAGCTTCCCTCATTCAAGATTTAGCAAATCAAATGATCGAGCAAATCCAAATCATGGAGAAAGGAAATGAGACTCATACTCAAATTACCCTCCGTTCTCCTTCTTTACTACAGGGAGCTACTATTACTTTGACTTCTTACAGTACAGCGCGAGGAGAGTATAATATTTCTTTTGCAAATTTATCGAGCGCAGGAAAAACCTTCTTGGATAAAAATTTGAAAGAACACTCGTTAGCAGAGGCATTAAAAAAGAAAGGAATTATTACTCATCGAATCACGACAACAACCGAAAAAATTATGTAGCTTGAAGGGGAATAAAGTACTCCCGCCATAGTTTAGGTACTTTTTTAAAAAATTCTTGGATTTTTTCCTGAAAAGCATATTCGCAAATACAAGAAGTTAATACTTCTGGTATCAAATTGTTCAAAATTTCGATCGCGTTTTTTCTGATTGTACGTTCTGTTTCTAGTTCATTCCAAGCCTCCGAAGTGGCTAACCATTGAATGGAATGAATGTCACACATGTCGAAAATAGTAACTTCGGTTCTTAGTCTAGGATTAGTTTGAAGATAAAAAGAAATAGGCTGCAAAAACTTTTTAAATTGATCTTCCGTGATTACATTATCAATGATTCCAATGTTCTGTTTTCCAGAGTGTGTTACGATACTCACTAACCAAACAGGGTTTTTCTTTTCTTTTTTACTTTTGCGCCATTCCTCACCGAGTTTAGGGGGATAACCTTTATTCAAAATTGTCAAGGAGGCAATATCTGAGCGGTCAATTTGAACTGTAATGACTGAAGTCTTTTTTATAAGACCATATACCGGCTTTTGAATCGTTAGATGAAACTCGGTAAGGCTAGATATTTTCCCTGAAACATTTTGCCCCGATTGTGTAATGACTTGTAGAAAAATAGGAGATATTTTTTGAGATATTGTATCAGATATGGAGTTAAGATAAAGCAGTGCTTGTGGAACTGAATCGTTTGCAAGTGGAACCATTTTATTTTTTCTTCTTGTTATTTTCCAAATTCTTCAAATAATCGCACCATTCTGTGGGAATATTTTCAGGTAAACCATGAAAATATTCGCAAAGCAAGGATGTTAAAACGGTAGGTAAGTGGAGATTCAGTATTGCTCGAATCGTTTTATGCGCAACTTCCTTTTCTTGTTCATAAGATTCACTGCTATATAATAAAGAGATTTCATTGAAATCATTTATTTGATAATGGGTATAAAAACCAACATTTGGATACACTTGGATTTGAAAAGTAATAGGTCGTTGGCAGTCTTCTTGGTATTGCTCGTTGATTCCTCTAAGAAGACCGATTACTTTTTCATTTCCGAGTATGATGCAAATAAGCCATAAATCACCCTTATTTCTATGAGACCAATCGTGAGCCAGTTTTGGAGCATAAAATCGATCTAAGAGGGTGATAGAATCAATTTCATCAGAAGCGATCCAGCGCTTATCAGATTGATCTGATTCTGTATAATCAATAATTGGAGTTCGAATTCCTATATGAGAATAGGAGAAAGAATATAATCTGCCACTTATTTCTTCTTTTGATTTCTTTGTTAGCTTAAAAAAATGTGAATATCCGTTTCTATCGGTAGGAATTAATCTCGATTTCATTAATTTGCGAAAAAAACTAGAAATATTGTTAATTTGTTTTTCTTGTAAATCTATTTTTAAAATTTCTTTTCGATTTTTTGGATTTAACAAATAATCGCACCAATTTGACGGAATATTTTTTTCCATTTCTTCAATGTATGTCCAGATAATAAAAGTCGGTTTTTCCCCTATGTAGTGTGACAATGCGTCTACAGGCCCAACTAATTCTGGAGAAACTTGGCTATTATTATAGATTAGACTCATAGAAGCTACATCGGCAATGCTGAAAGATCGGTCTTGCTCATGCAAAAGAGGATCTTCTTGAATATCAAAAGAAATAGGATGTACATCGGTACCAATTTGGTATTCTGCACTGGCTGCTCGAAGAGCTCCGATAATTTTTTCTCCTTTTCGGGTACGTGTGTCTTTAGTAATCAGCTGAACGAGCCAAATCTCATCTTGCATTACATCCCTATTTACCCAATTGGATATGAGTTTGGGAAAGTAAGAATTGTCCAAACGATGGAGAGAAGCGATTTGGTTTATATTAATCGAACGTTTTTGATAGCGTAAGTGTCGCGAAGAAGTGGACTGAACAAGGGGGAGTTGGATTTCTACCCGATCATTGAGTGCAGACACTGATACAGATAGTTTACCACAAAGTTCTAGACCCGACGTGTAAATGATTTTCACAAATTCAGAATTTTGCTCTCTTTCACCCATTTCTGTGACTTCATGAAGATAGTGTATGATGGGAGTTTCTTTTCTCCCTATATTATTGTAAAACATATTATCCCCTTTTATCCCCTTTTTATAACTAAATATATTGTTACTGATTAGAAATCAAATATTTATGAACAAGAAAGATGTTTATGAGATTCGTACCATATAAACAATAAAGACAATTTACGGAATTTCCAAGGATCGATATAGTAAAAACAGACAGTCCTACTATTTTTCAAGAAAAACAATGTCTTCTCATTTTTATCATTTAGTGCGCGAAGTAAGTCGAAACTTGTATCAACTCGATACAAGCCCTTTAACAGGGTCTTCTCCCCCTTTTCCTTGGGGTGATTTTTCCATGCGTCTAGGAAAAGCGTTAGATAGAAAAGAGCTAGAGATTGTTCCGAAAGGGATGGTGTGGAAGAGCAAAGAAGATCTCACCGAAGGATTGGGTGATTCCCCAGTGCCTCTTGTTTTCTCTATTCCCCCTTGCAAAGGAGAGGGAGTATGGATTATGGCTAAGCAAGATATTGCCTTATTGACTTCCATTCTTTTGACAAAAGAATCCCACACTCTTCCGTTAGATAATCTTGTTTTAAATGAAAGTTTTTATCGATTTTTAGCCATTGAAGCGCTTTATCAGATGTCTCAGGTTTCTTTCGATCGTGAACTTCGCCCTATTTTACACCAATCAAATCACTTTGATCCTCAAGATTCGCTCTGCTGGGACATCTCTATTTCTATCCAAGAGCAACAGATATATGGAAGATTGATCATTTCTCCTGATTTACGCAATTCTTGGGTCAATCATTTTGCTAAAAAAGCTCGTGCCACTTCTCTTTCCCAACAATTATCTGCAGTAGCCCCTATTGATATAAGGGTCATTGTGGGAAAAACAGATCTTCTCTTATCGGAGTGGAAATCAATCCAGCTGGGGGATTGTATTCTTTTAGATCGGTCTTTTCTACATCCAGAAAATTTAGAGGGGCAGGTTCTTCTCCAACTCAATGGAAAGACTTTATTGCGGGCAAAAATGAAACAGAAAACTCTTAAAATCCTGGAATTTCCACATGTAGATGAGGTAGATCGTATGTATTCCAATAGTAAAGATGAAGATGAGTCGCCTGAAGAAGAAACAGAAGAAGTGGAAATTGAGGAAGAGGAGATCGAAGAAGTAACTGAATGGGAAGAAGAAGATCCCATCACAGAAGAAATCTCAAAAACTACTCCCATTTCTACTCAAGATATTCCTATCCAGTTGATAGTAGAAATAGGTAAAATTCGAATGAGCATGGAAAAGTTTTTGCAATTAGAACCAGGCAATTTTTTAGAAATTCCTGTCAGTCCAGAAAATGGTGTAGATATTACTGTGAATGGGCAGCTCGTAGGAAGAGGGGAACTCGTTCGGATGGGAGAAGTAATGGGGGTAAGAATTATGGAATTAGGAATGCCTCATACACAACAAAACGATCATCATGGTTGAACCAGATTTTCATAAATTCAGAACCTATCCAAGCATTTCGGTCAAATCCTTTCCTAAAACGCTTCTTCCTGAAAAAATTGGTCCTTACAAAATTGAAGCCTTGTTAGAAAAAGGGGGGATGAGTTTTCTTTACTTAGCTACTCATTCTGAAACAAAAGATCCGATTACAATCAAAGTTCTTTTTCCAGAATTCCTTTCAAATCCAGAAATGGTCCAACGTTTTTTGCGCGAGGCGGCCATCATTGCCTTAGCAGATCATCCAAATATCGTTAAACTCTATGGGCAAGGCGAATGGGAAGGGGGATTATACATCGCGATGGAATTTATTCAGGGTATATCGCTTCGACACTATTTATCCCGGAATCTAATTTCTTTGAAACATGCTTTAGAGTTGGTCATGGAAATTTCTATGGCTTTATGCCATCTTCATGCGCACGGAATTATTCATCGAGACCTTAAACCAGAAAATATTCTTGTCACAGATAGTGGGGGAATTAAAGTCATCGATTTTGGAATAGCGCAATTGCTGACAGATAACCCAACTCTTGAGCCAAAACAACGTCTCATTGGTACTCCTATTTATATGAGTCCCGAACAAAAAATAGACCCTGCTTCGACATCATATCCTTCGGATATTTATTCTTTGGGAATTATTACATATGAGTTAGTCCTTGGTAAATTGAGTCATGGACACCTTCATCTTTCCATTATGCCAAAAGGTCTGCAAAAGATTCTTGCCAAATCATTGCAGCAAAATCCAGCTGACCGTTACCAAGATATTGTCGACTTTATGGCCGATATCTCAGCTTATTTGCATTCACCTGCCTTATCCGCCGAAAACAAGGCACTGGACCCTCTGAGCGATCTTTCAGAAAGTTTGCGCTACGCACAGCATTCCTTAGTCCCTTCTACACCCCCTTTTTGGCCTCAAATAGATATTGGTTTAGTCACCTATAAAAGCCTTGGAAATTCCAGTCTTTATTACGATTTCTTTATCCTACCAGATCATACATACGGAATTATCATGGGAGAACCCTCGATCAAAGGATCTCCTGGTATTGTGTATTCCTCTGTTTTGCGTGGAATGGTGAGAGCTCTTTGTCAACTATTTCAGTCTCCAGAAAAAATGGTCGGTGTGTTAAATTCTCTTCTGGTAGAAGATCCGATGAAACAATTTTTTTTATTTAGCTATTTGTTATTGATTCCCGATAAGAATCTTATTCGTTTTATTTCTTGTCAATGTGGCGAATTATGGATTCAAGCGCCTGATGCTCAACTCACAAAAATCATTTCTGACAATTCTTATGTGGGGTCCGATGCTCGCGCGACATTTTCTGATACTACTTCGCCCTGGAATATCGGTGATACTCTCATTTTTTATACTTCTTTAGGTCCTTCGGGAAAACAAGAAGTCTTTACACAAGAAGAATTGCGAACTACCTTGGATGAAAATCCCCTCTCTTCTCCTCAGCGCCAAGCTGATGCCATTTTAAGAAGAATAAAAATTAATTTAAGTCGTTCCAAAGAAGAGCAATCGGTAGTATTTTTAAATCTTTTCAGAAAAAAATAACGATCTTTTTCGTGACAATAAATCGGAAACTTTGAAATATCTAGAAGACCATTTGTAGATATTTTCCAAGAAGGCAATTCGATAAATACCATGAAGAAGTTCTATTTCCTCTTTCGATTTGTGAATATTGCCACGGTGATGTTCTTTTTTTACCAAAGACCTCATCTATTTTCACAAGACGAATACCCTTTTCTTTCCGAATACCCTCCTTTTGAGTGCGAAAACGGAGAAGGGATTCCAGACGACGAAGAAATATTTTTAGATCAAAGCGAACTCCCTCCTTTTGAAGAGTCAGGTGATTTTTTGCCGAATCCTTATTCTTTTGATCCGAATACAAATTTTGATAACGAAGGGGTTGTGTATGAAAATGCAGATGCATTCTTTCCTATGTCACCCGACGGAGATTTTGAAGACATAGAGCCATATGATGAATGTATTTCATTAGAAAATCGAAATGTGACCCTTTTTGAAACAGAACGAAAAGGAAATCTTGCGCAACATCCTTTGAGCGAACAAGGGCGAGCTACATCTTATTCTCTTGAAACCGGACAAGAAAGAAATCAAATCATCAGAACAGGGGAAGAAGAAGCTCCTTTATCTTCGCTTGGTCGAGTGGCAGAAAATGTTTTTTTTGCCCACCCTACCGACCAAGGCTCTGCCGAACCCTCTACTCCTTCCCAGGTGGAATCACAACAAGCCACTCAAACTCAATCTACCCAAACTACGGGGCAACGCTCAAAAGAGAGAAGTGCAAGAGAAATGGGTCAAAAAGGGGGAGTGAATCAATCTAATGCAACAATTTTGCAACCTGGTCGCCCTTCTTCTTTAGCTCCGGCTGCTACCCCAGCACTAAAAGAAATTTTGATCAATTTCAATAATGTTTCAATGATTGAGTATATTCGATTCATCAGCCGTATTTCGAATAAGAATTTTGTCTTTGATGAAGAAGATCTCCAATTTAATGTGACGATTGTATCGGAAGAGGCAACCACGATTGAAAATCTTATGGCAGCTCTACTCCAAGAACTTAAAATTCGGGATCTTTCTTTACTAGAGCAAGGAAATAACCTACTTATTCATCGGAACCCAAAAGTTCGCGCTCCTGCCCGGATTATAATCGACGGAACGGAAGCGATCAACGATCGAGAGACAGAAATAGTCACACGAGTATTTCGATTAAACACATTAGATCCCATCAAATTGGGAGAAATTATACGTCCGTTATTGTCCGATGATTCTCTTATTGAAGTATTGCGTGATTCCAATAACCTTATTGTGACTGACCTTGTCACTAATATCAATAAAATTGGCCAACTGATCCGCAATCTCGATTCTCCTAATAGCGGGGTTACGATTGGACAGTACGTTGTTCGCAATGGTTTCGTCGATTCTCTCGTTGATCTAACAATAAAAATCTTAGAGCCCATTGCACAAGGCAATCCGTTCGTGCTCGTTCCACACACGGTGACAAATAGCATCTACATTGTTTCGAATTCTTTTATCGTCGAAAAAGCATTAGCTATTCTTCAAAATTTAGATTTGAATGAAGGACAAACAAAAATTCTTTCTCTTGAGTCTCTCCATCCCACCACCACACCGGTAGAAACGGAAAAAGTGAGGAGAGTAGCTGCTTCTCCTGAGGAACAACCCGTAGGAAGCAACGGAGGAATCAATCGAGGGATCAATGGACGTCCACTCGAGGGAGAAGGAAGAGCTAGTGCTATCTTTGGGGGCGAAAACAGAGAACCTCTTTCTGGAAGCATTGGTTCTTCTCCGAGATGGTCGCAAGATCTCCCAGTAGGACATATTGAAAGAACTCTTTTTCTTATCCACAAACTCCGCTATCGAAAAGGAGATGCGATTGAAGTTGCTCTTCGGAAGATTGCAGCAAGTCTCCAAATGATGGAAACGGCAAATATCGATCTTGTGTCTGCCATCAATAGCAGTCAGTGGATAGAAGAATCAAATGCCATTGTGTTTACTGGAACGGCAACAGCGCTTGAAAAAGTCAAGGAATTGATCGAAGAAATTGATGTTCCTCTTCGCCAAGTGTTTATAGAAATGTTGATTCTCAATACAAATATCGATGATTCTTTGACATATGGAGTCGATTGGATAGATCGCTTTGGCGGTGGAAATGTCACGGGAGAAGAAGGTTTTATTGGGTCGAGTGGTCTTGCTGCCGTTGCTGAAACTCTTCCAGGTGCTTTGCCTATTGCTTCAGGATTCTTAGGACCTGGTTTGGGATTTAATGCTGCAGTCATTGGGACTCATCTTACTCATAATGGGACTCGATACAACACGATTGGAGGCTTAGTCAGAGCGATTCATTCTGATGCCAAAACAGACATCATCATGAATCCCAAAATCATTACGGAAGACAATAATCCAGCTGAGATTTTTGTAGGGGGGACCGATCGATACAAAACGCAATCGATTACAAATGAGCTCGGCACTCTAGTCACAAATAACTTTCAATTTATCGATGTTGGTACTCTCCTGCGAGTCACTCCATTGATTGGAAACAATGGAATTATCACTCTCGACATCCTCCAAGAAACGACAAATGGAGATGCTTCTGCTAATGCAACGAGTCCGAATCAGCTCGTTGTCGACGTCAATTTGGTTCCTGTGTTGACTAAAACTCGTACCGTGACAAAAGTTCACGTTCCAGATGGCTTTTTTGTCGTTATGAGTGGAATGTTACAAGACACCGAAATCCGAAGTGTGACTCGGATTCCTTGTTTAGGAGGAATTCCTATCCTTGGCGCTGTTGGAAAATCACAGACTACCTCAGACACGAAGCGAAATCTAATGATCTTCATTCGTCCTCTTATTTTAAACAATGAAGAAGAAATTGAAGATGTAACTCGACGCCAACAAGATGTCTATCGTGAAAAGAAAAAATTCAGAAGATCATGGAACTACGAACTTGACGAAGCCCTCAACTTTGGAAACATTAAGTCTACCGATCCTGATGATCAATGCGATGTCTATCGGTAATCATAAAATTTCAACGCTTAGGATGTGCCAACACTCACGCTTCTTTTTCCTTATCGGGTTGATGCTTGTTCTTGTTGGGTGTCAACCTGTTTGCGAAAAGATGGAATCTGTGATTTCTTGTCCCCTTCCTCATTCCAAAA
>JABDGJ010000013.1 GCA_013286075.1 Chlamydiota bacterium | reverse complement strand
AAAATTTGGTTAGGACTGAAAAATTGGCATTTTTGAGCAGATTTATTGCCAAATTTTGGGATCCTATGCAAACATGGGATCGAAAATTTTATCCTCTGTTTTTATGTCGGAAACAATCACAAAAATAAAAATTCCCCCCCATTCGAAAGAATCTGAAATGATGGTTCTTGGTTGCATGTTGACGAGCATCAATAGTCTAAACATCGCTGCAGATAGTTTAGATGAAGCAGATTTTTATTTTTCCGAGCATAAAACGATCTTTCAAGTATTAAAAAATGCCTATAAAAAAGACAAACCCGCCGATATCCACCTCGTTGCAGAAGAATTGAAGAGACAGGACCGTTTGACAACAGTAGGAGGGTTGGGGTATTTGACCACCCTTGCCCAATATGCTGGAACGTCCGCATTTATTGAAGAATATGCTGAGTTAATTCAAAGCAAGGCATTGCTTCGCCGAATGATTCATGCCGCACAAATCGTGGAAAAAAAGGCATTAGAAGAACCAGCTGACGTGAGTGGAGCTTTGGATGATGCACAGCAGCTGTTTTTTCAAATTAGTCAATCAGCCAATCCCGCTGCTGGAATCTTGATCACCGATATTTTTTCTGGAGTTCACTCCGAATCGGGAATTCCCTATTTGAAGGAATTGCAAGAAAGGCAAGAAAAGTATGCCAAAAAGGGAGCGGAAGATTTAGGAATCACAGGAATTCCTTCCCATTTTGTTGATTTAGACAGAATGATTAATGGATTAAATCATTCCAATCTGATGATTTTGGCTGCTCGGCCTGCAATGGGGAAAACGTCATTAGCCTTAAATATTGCTGAGAATGTTTGTTTCAAAAATCGGATTCCCGTTGGAATTTTTTCTCTCGAAATGTCTGCAGAACAGTTGGTCCATCGGATTATTTGTTCGCAATCAGAAGTAGTTTCGGACAAAATCAAAACAGGTTCTTTAGATGGGGTTGAATACCAGAGAATAGTCAGTAGTGTGAATACAATCCAAAAACACCTCATGGTCATTGACGATCAGGCAGGTTTAAAAATTACTGATTTGCGTGCGCGAGCAAGAAGAATGAAAGAAAGTTATGGGATTCAATTTCTCGTTATTGATTATTTGCAGCTGATTTCTGGTTCGGGAAGTAATCGGACCTCAGAAAATCGGCAAAATGAAATTTCCGAAATTTCCCGGATGTTAAAAAACTTGGCTCGCGAACTCAATATCCCTATTCTTTGCCTCTCACAACTTTCTCGAAAAGTAGAAGACCGGCAAGGACATCGCCCAATGATGAGCGATTTGCGTGAAAGCGGAAGCATCGAACAAGATTCTGATATCGTGATGTTCTTGCTCCGACGCGAATACTATGATCCCTTAGATAAACCAGGGATGGCAGAACTCATTGTTGCCAAAAATCGGCATGGAGGTGTCGGAAGCGTTCACTTAACCTTCCGAAAAGAATATGCCCAATTTGTCAATCACACACCCATGAAATATGATAATCTTGCCTTAGATCCAGAAATGGAGAAAGAATTTAGCTACTAATTCCAGTTTTTCTTCTTGAAGGTTAGGATATTAGTGCATATACTATTCTGTCATGGAGGGGTGTCCGAGTGGCTTATGGAGCACGCTTGGAAAGCGTGTGTACGCTAAACACGTACCGTGGGTTCGAATCCCACCTCCTCCGAATTTTAATGAGGAGGAAGTGAATGGCTAGTGCCGCCTCAAAAGATTTTTTCAGGTAGTCAACAATTTTTTCTATCAAATCATCCGCCACTTTGATTTTATCCAAGTACTCAAGCATAGGACTTAATAACTCTTCTTCTCTAACCCGTTCTTTCTTGCAGATTCTCTTTCCATTAGTGCAGCTATAGTAGACGTACTTATTTTTCTTGATATCTCCAGTAATCTGGCATCCGCAACAATTGCATTTCATCAATTCTCTTAAGAGAATATCCTTTTTCCCAGCATGATTGCTTTATCTTCTTGAATTTTCAATACGCAATTTTGAAGGTATATAAAGTCTTTCTTAGGATAATTTAAGACATGTTTTTTCTCTGATGCCTTTTATCTGTTTTTGCTGAAGCATTAAAGTGAAAGTGGTGCCATGTTAGTAATAGACCTCTTGCGTAATTACCTTCTCCTGCTCAAAAATCATCAATTTTTTCAGGCAAAGCTAATTACGCAAGAGGTCTAATGTGAGAAAGGGTGGGAGCGAAAGGTCCCACCCGCGCAGCCTTAGAACTAATTTTGGCAAAGTCGTTGAGGAGCCACTCGCACGGACCCGATTGTAGAGCTAAACCCATTTGGATAGTCAGCTAGGACATAATAAGAATAAGACTGTCCAGCAAGCAAGTGGGACTCTGTATAATGCAGGGTTCCTGAGGGAACAGTTGCAACAAGATGACCTAGAGACGCATCGCGAAAGATTCTATATTGTGTCGGAGTTCCGTTAACCGCTCCCCATGAAATTATATTTTTAAGATTCATAGGATCATTGTCGTCAAAACATCCGTTGACAGTGAAGGCGGGAGCACTGTTGCTGGACAGTTCTATGTTCGAAGGATTGGAAAATCCTGGAATTGCAGCAAGGATAGTATAAGTGATCAGGTCGATTTTATATACTGTTGCAATACTCCCTATATAGAGAAAAAATCCATCAGCTGATACAGCCATGCTTTTAGGTGTAGGGATGGGGATTTCGTAAACGGAGAAATTATCATCTGTACGGATAACGCTTACTGTATTGGACCCTGTATTAGCTACATAGATGAAATTTTTATTGGGAGAAGCAGTAGCATAAGCTGGAAAACTGAAGCCATAAATAGTTTTAGAAATTGTATTCGTCGCAAGATCAATGACACTAACAGTATTATGGCTTGTTTCCGTGACATATGCGAAAGTTCCGTCAATTGACATTGTTATACCAATCGGTTTATGGAAACCTGTAATCGTTTCTACGATTGTATTGCTCGATGCATCGATTACGCTTACTGTATTGCTGCCTGCATTGGTCACATAGATAAATTTGCCATTTCTTGATACTTTGATGTCTTGAAGATTATCGAATCCCGTGATTTCACTCACAACTGTGTAAGTGGATGTATCGATAACTCTCACGGTGTTGTCATGGCATGCGACATACAGGAAGTGAGCATTGGGAGAGACCGCCATCGCTATAGGATGCGGAACACTGACAGTAATGGGCAGTACGAGTTCACTTGCTGTTTCGACCACGCGAACTGTATTATCATCACATCCTATAAAGGCAAGAGTTCCCTCTGGATTCAGATGAACTGTGCGGGGATGATTAAAGCCAAAAATTGCTTGAGTTGTCCCCACCACCACATCGATTATGGTGACTGAAGTGCCACCTTGATTACATACATAGGCATGATCCACTGTTGCAAAAACAGAGCTGACAGATAATGTAAATGCAAATAAGTATGGTAAAATTTTCATTTATTTCCACTGGTTATAATTTTTTTGCAATCTCTCGGGTATCCGCTCAATAGCTATTTGAAAAACAGAGAGAACCTATTTTTCAAACGTAGTTAAAAATTATTTAACATTCAATATGTTTTTAAATTTTATTTTTGATTGTATCCTTAATCATTCTCCAATTAAAGTTCTGAATGCGGCTCTCCACCTCCAATAAAGTTCTTATATCCAATCCTCTTATTAAATTACTTACGGGTTTCCGTGAGCAATTTTTTACCTTCTAATTTTAAGTTCTGAATGAAGTGACTTACAACCAAATGAGAATTCTACTGTTTCGTCTCTACACTTTTCAAAAATGTCTTCTTCTTTAAGAAAGTATCAAAACTTGATATATAGGTATTTCACTTCTTAAGCTGCAAAAGGTAGCAATTCTGCATGAGATACCAAATTCTCCCCAAGGAAAAGTTCGAAGACCGTCCAATGTCTCCCGAGTTTTAATGAGGAGGAAGCGAATGGCTAGTGCCATCGCAGGTAGGTGAGAAGGGATTGGCGATGTTTTTCTTTCAGAAAAAACAGACAATCCCCGGCCCGAAGGGGAATCCCACCTCCTCCGACACTTGACCTCGACACTGCAACATGCGTATTCGTTCAGTTGAAAAATTAAAATTTGGAGTGCGTGTGGCTTGCCACCGCTTTTCCAAATTGTGAATCGAACCGTTTTTTCGAACAGCTAGGGAGTGGCAGTGTGGACAGGAAATATTCATAGATTGCTCCAGTATTTTGAAAAAAATACCACGGCATATTGAAAATTTAAAGTCCTAAAATCACTACATGTTGAGGACTACCCATTTTTAATCTTTTAGCAAGAATTTTACTTACGTCTTTCATGCTTTTTTTACCAATTTTTTATTCACGATATAGTTTGTAATATTTCTCATAGCCTATGCCTAGAGATGGTTGTTGCTTTGCTCCTTTTGACAAAAAGAAATCAGCGAGCACTTTATTTTCTTGCATGACCGCAATTTGAAAAGGCGTCAAACCGCTTTTATCTTTGGTGTCAATATCCGCCCCAAAAGTTACTAAAAGTTTAACGATCTCTTCTAAACCGGCTTTAACAGATAATTGTAGAACTCTATGCCCATTTGAAGTTTGATCATTCGGGCTACTTCCACTTCTTAATAAGGCTTTCACTATAGCGAGCCCCTCTTTTTTCAATCAATTTTGCTTTAACAAGCTCTGTAGGGGTTTTTAGATATCCTATAAAAGAAATTTGATTCAGGTTGTAATTAGTAGTGTAAGGATGTAAAAAGTTGAGGTGTACTGGAATAAAAAGTTATTTTGCATTATTAATTCTCTTTTTTTATATAATATTTTATCTATTATATTAATTATAATAATATAATACAATAATTCTTCTTTTGTATCGCATTCACGAACTACCGATGATTTTTTTTGTTTTAAAATTTAATTTAGCATATATTCTTCTCTATCGGCGACACGCTCTAAAGAAATAATTTTTGGTTTAAGAATGCAACGATGGCATTGGTTTCAGTGGGTTTCTGGAGGAGTTTTACTTGTTTTCTTTGCTGTGTTGCTCATGGTAATCGTATCCGCCTACACTCGTCATTCAGGAACAACAAATTTGGACATGGCAACGATGCAAAAAATACGTTTTGAGGCAAATGGATCATGACTCTTTTTCTCTCTTTATTGCCATTATATATTTTTGGGAATCTGCATTGCTTGGGAATGTGTGGACCATTAGTCATGCTGCTCGGGCAACATTCCTATCGCTTGTATTATTTTGTGGGACGGTTGGTGTCTTATAGTTCTGCAGGATTTTTTGCCGGTTGGCTTGGCGCAGTTCTCCATCTTTCTTTTAAAAAAATTTTTCTTTCCGAAATAATGAGCTGTTTTGTGGGAATAGCAATGATTGCTTGGGGAATTTGTACAATGGGGAAAATGCAAATCATGAAACAGCAGAAAAAAAAATCGTTATTTTTAGTTTCCGTACAACGGAGTTTTTCCTCTCTTATATTGAAAAATACAATAGTATCTACCTTTTTGTTTGGATTTTTGACGGTGGCTCTTCCTTGCGGACAAACTATTCTTGTCTTTTCTGCTTGTGCTATTGTAGGAGATCCTTGGATCGGATTAGCCAATGGCTTTGCTTTGGCTTTTTTCACTTCACCCGCACTGGCTCTTGCTATGCAAGCATTTTCATGGTGTAAAAAGGCGAAACAATACGATCGGATAATTATTGGAGGGTGTTCAATTGTCGTGGGGATGATTGCTTGTTGTCGGGGAATGGCAGAAATAGGGTGGATTTCTCATTGGGTCATCAATCCAGAATCTGCACACGGACTCCATGTAGTTATTTTCTAAATTTAAAAGATTACTTACCAAGTAGGAGAAAAGCTTTGTCGTTTTTATTTAAATCTTGTATGGCTTCGCTCGTAATATACACTCGCTCATAATAGACATTAGCTATGTTCGAGAAAATAGGATTTAAAGGAAAAAAAATCGCGTAAGATAAGCCCAACATTGTTACTAGGCTTGCAATGCGAAAAGCGATCCAAAGTGGGCCTGGACCTGGAGCACAAGCAATAACTACTCCTGTGATAATAGCTAATGCACTAGCGGTAAAGGGGTGTGTCAAAAAACCACGAATTTTTGCTTTTCTTTGCATATTTTGTAAAATTGGAAGAGCTACATTTTTTTCTATTTCTAATTTATTATAATAGCAGTCGCCTTCATCTGATTTGTATACTGGCACATCTATTGCCTGGTTTTGACCAGATTTGATTCGTATTCGAACATTTAAAGGATGGAGCTCTCCTACTTGTTCTTCTTTAATTAATTCTTTTTCAAATAATTTATTTCTAACAATTTGAGTAGGGGTTTCCAAATACCCTATAAAATAATTTTTTCTTTTGTTGTAGGTATCCGTATACGGAGTTGCCCTAATTGAGAAATATATCGCATTTTGCATATTACTTTATTTACATTTTATTTTTTTTACTAAATAATAGTGATTATAATAATATAATGCAACAATTTTTGTTTATTGCAATGTATAGGTAAGGGTTCTTGTTCCAGTTGCCACTGGAGTGGCTTGTGCGGTAGCTGTAAAGTTATAAGTAATTTGATTTCCGCCAGATAAAGCAATGATACCGATTCCGGTAAGTAAGTTTTGGTTGGTAGTGGTCATTGTAACTAGGCCTGCGGAAGTTCCGCTGCCGGGGGTGGCTAGTTGGACTTTTAAAGTGATTCCTGTTGGCATGGCGGTATTCAAAGAAGCTACTATACTAGCACCACCTCCAAGAACATTTACTATGGTATAGCTAGTGGAGGTATTATTTGGGGGAGATGTAGGATTGCTTCCGGCAACAGCTGAGATAACTACAAACGTCGAAGGGCTTCCGGAAAGACTTAAACTATTCAGTAACCCAAATAAAGAGGTATGACAAATGGAAAAATAGCAGCATAAAAGAAGTATCTTACTCATTTACGAAAATTGCAGAATCTTCACTGTTAATATTTTTTTAGGGTCCAATGGTATAAGTCAATGTATTTGTAGCTGCTGTTACTTGAGCAGCACTCGCTGTTGCAGCCAATGTATACGTAATTCCCAAACTTGCTTGTGCCAAATTTGCAATCCCTGTGACTAATGCAGCTGCTGTGGTAGAAAGCGTTACCGCTCCTGCTGAAGTTCCGCCGGTTGGAGCCACCAAGGCTACTGTTAATGTTACTCCGGTTGGCATATTGCTAGCTAAGCTTCCTGTTACTCTGCGCGCCGTGTTATTCGTTGTTACAGCATAGGTTGTGGTTGAATCGACCGCTGATGTTGGCTGAGAACCTGCGACGGCAGTTGTGACATTTAATGGGCTGGGGTTCCCAGAAATTGAAATGGCATCAATAGATGCTATTGTATAAGTAATTGTAGCTGTGGCTGTTGTCGCTGCAAATATAGAACTAGGAACGATAAACAATCCTAAAACAACAAAAAATTTATACATAATCATCACCTAATGAATATAAATTGGGATCATCCCTCTTGTTATGGGTAAGACCTTACAACTTACCTTTATCTGATCTTGTGGCTTTAGATCAATGATAAAATGATTTTTCTCTAAATAAGTCAGTGCCGGAAGTTCTTCTGTATCAATGTCTAACTCCCATTTTCCAGGGCGTAAATTTGGGAAGAAAAAGTTTCCTTTATTGTCCGATGTGCAGTAATAGATTTCAGCTCCGTTGTCTCTTGTAATCATCACTCTAATAAGGGATAAATCTTTATCAAGTATCAGCTCTTGTTCAAGTAAGGAATTCTTCATGCACTCGTTCATTTGATAGAGAGCAATGTGTCCTTCGATGTGGCAGTCGGGAGATACAAAAATATCCACCCGATTGTGTTGTCTTTCTTTTGCTTCTATTACAATAGGCAAGTTTTCTGTACAAATGTAATGATCGGGAAGAAGTTCTGCTTTCACTTTTTTCTCTCCCGCTGGAATTCCTTGTAAAGTATAGTGTCCGTCGCGATCTGTTTTTGCACGAAGACCATTTACGTTAACAACTGCATGTGAAACGGGAAGTTGTTTCCATGTATCGTATACCACTCCTTCCACTGAACATACGTTTGATTTTCTTCCAACCGCTTGTTGGATCGGAATCGAATACGAGATATATAAGAGCAAATTATTTGGATAATGTGACTGGTAGTGATAATATTGGATAGTCCCAAATAAATAATGTAAATTCTTGAACGTATGCCGAAGATTACACATTCCTTGGATACATACAAAGGAATCAGGTTTATTATTTACCCATTGTCCGAGAACTTCTATATAGCCCCGATTTGAATATCGATATTGGAGAGATCCTCCGACTGTTGTTCGCCAATGTGTGGCATCGTAATAATTCGTATTTCCCCCTTCATAAAAAGCGGAGCTATAAAGACGAGGGTGCAATTCTCTTCCAATGTACAGATAATATTTTTGAAGAAAAGAGCTCGACTTATGTCTACAATATTCTCGTTGGTAACCAAATCCACAACTTCCATATAGACTATATCCAAGCGCACTTGTAGAAAGACAGCCTCCAAACCACTGCTGAAAAAAATTATATTGATTCGTCCATCCCACATCTTGTGCTCGAAGAGTCTGTGAATTCAAATTAAGAATGGTATGAGGGGATATTGGATAGGCGACATTTGTGTAGCATTCTAGTTGTCTCGGGGCCAATACAAGCTTTCGATGGCAGCATAAGTCTCTGTAATTCTGGCTCAAACTCGTGGCGCTAAAACTTCCCTGCATCTGATTAAATAGAGGAAATTCTATATGACCTGAAAATACATCTGTATCTCGATAATAGCCAAAAAATCCAGAATCGACTTTGATTTTTTCTATTTCCATCGAAATGTTTTCGGTAAATGTATGATAAATATCAAAGCGATAGGCATTTTTTCCCATATGATGGAGATGATTGATAAAATTCTTTCCAATTTCACATTCTATCCCCCCATTCTTTGGAAAATAACACCCACTTTCTACACTGAGAATATTGCTTGTAGGCGTACATCGTAATTCTTTATTGAGATAGTTTGTTTTTATATAAAAGTTTTCATTGACATCTGCTTGGATAAAAGAAGCTGTTTCCGTCACCCCTTTTTTTTCGAAAATATTTTTGCAATAATGAGAACCTGCCGAAAGATGTTTTCCGTATACATCAAATCCCCCTCCTCTTCCATATTGATATTGTTGTGTCAGAGGGCTTAATTCATAGGAGGTATCTCCTCCAAATAGATCCCAAGAAGGCTCTGCCAACTCAAGATAAAAACTTTCCTCGATCCCATATTTTCTATAGTTATTTTGAGTAGGAAGACATATATAAAAATCTACACTACGGTTTCTCGTAGGATCGATGATTCCTTGGCCAGAATATTCAACCGCTTGAACGAATTCGTCCTGATCAGTAAAAGAAATAAAGGAAACTTCTGTAGGAATTCTAATATAGGGGTCTTCAGAGTTAGCGACAAAAGGACGAAAATCGATCGAAATTGTTTCTTTTTGCAAAGTCTCTTCTGTAAGGCAATCCAAGATCTTGAACAAAACGAATTGTTTTTTTTCATCTTGGCATAGGTTTGGCTCTACATGTATTGGAAAAATACCAGAAGAAAATGGAGCAATGGCATAAGGTTCTTGTGAATAGTTCAGTTGACAAAGAGGATCGCTTGTTGCCTCTAATCGAACCACCATGGGGATATTTCCTTGATTGACGCATCGAATCGTTATGTCAATAGGATCATCCAGATCGTAGCATTTGAGAAGATCTTCGATAAAGACCCTACATCCTCTTTTAGGTAAAATATCTATATGCAGCTCTTTTACGGAGTTGTATGAGTCAACTATTTTTATCTGGTATCGACCTGCTAAAGTAGCTGCGGGAATCTTAATTCCAATAATTTGGATATAAGATTCTAAAGGGCTAAGTTCCTTTTCTAGAATAGGATTTGAAAGAAGGCGCCATTGATCGGGAGCAATAATAGAGACGGAATACTGTTGCGATTCATTTTCATGATTTCTCATGATGAGTGGAATAAATAGAATTTCTTCTACAACGGCTTCTTGGATTTCAGAGGATGGCAATTCAAAGGAACAAGAGATAATCTTCTCGGCAGAAAGTTCACTAAAAAAAGCGCAAAAAAAGAGAGAAGAGAAAAAATAAACAAGGAGAAACATCCTTTTACTCAAACCGGATTGGGAAAGTTTCTCCAAATAGGTATTGGTCTCCATTATCGAGTAATAAAAAGGCGGTATATGACTTTTCCTTCATTCCTTTTCCATCGAGAAAATATCGTTGGCTTGATCCCGGATACAGGCGTTCTTTTTTTCCAGCAAGAGTCTTTTCTAGTTTTCCATCCTTTGAAAAAAGTTTTAGAGTAATTGAAGGTTGAAGAAATAAAGTCCCCCCATTTTTGACATCAATACAGATGGTTGATTGGTTATCGACTTCTGTAAGAAAATTTTTTATTATTTCCAGTTTGGGACGTCCTCCATAGAGTGAAGTCACAATGTGATAGGCATACCGAAGCTTGACATACAACTGAAATCCTTCTTCTCTCTTTAATTGACTTGGATCAAAGGGGCGATCTGGTTCGATGAGCAATACGCTCCAATAACTTCCTTGTAGAGAGGGATCTGAGGGTATCCGAATTTTGAAAAAATAGTCGGCTGTTTCTTTTGGTTGTAGGATGATTCGAGCTCCGCTAAGGGTAATCCAATCGGCATTACTCCGTGGAAATCGCTCATATTCTTCAAAAAAATGTTCTCCCTCTGCATTACAGGCATAGTCACAAAGTTTGAAATTCACCTGTTCTGCTGTTTCCTTGTCATTGGTTAAGCGAACGGCAATAATCCTTTCCTCACCTCTTTCATAAGAGGAGACATGAGAAAGATCGCTTACGAGAAGAGCTTCGCAATTCAAATAGAAAAATAAAAAAAAGAAAACCGCTGTTCTGCATATCATTTCAAAATGTCTAGCAGAGCGGACTATTTTTTAAAATATTTTTTTAATTACTTTTTTGTTAACCAGCTGCAGATGGGACAAAGAGTAGGGTCGTGGCCCCGTGCCGGACAATATTCCCGTCCGAAATAGATCATTTGAATATGAAGTCGGTTCCATTGTTTTTTTGGAAATTGTTTTTTCAAATCTCTTTCAGTTTGTTCGACATTTTTGCCGGAACTCAGGTGCCACCGTTTTGCAAGTCGATGAATATGAGTGTCGACAGGAAATGCGGGGCAATCAAATGCTTGTGACATGACAACAGAAGCGGTTTTATGCCCCACGCCTGGCAATGATTCTAATTCCTCAAACGAACAGGGAACTTCCCCTCCATACTCTGTGATAAGAATATGAGAGAGATCCCAAATTGCTTTTGCTTTTCGTTGGCTTAATCCGCAAGGGCGGATCATGTCTTGGATCTCTTCAACCGAGAGTTGTATCATTTCATACGGAGTTTTTGCTCGGCTAAATAAGATAGGAGTAATTTGATTGACTCTACGGTCAGTACATTGAGCAGAAAGGAGGACGGAAATGAGTAATGTATAGGGACTTGTATGTTGCAAAGGAATTGCAGGAGCCGGATACAATTCATCTAAGATCTGTTGAATTTTTTTTATGTTATTTTTTTTATTCATTTTCCGATGCAAAACTTGGAAAAAATGGCCGATAAAATATCGTCCGTTACATCTGTTCCAATGATTTTTCCCAATTCTTGTAGTGATTGTCTAAGGTCGAATGTTAAAAATTCCGGAGAGGTGCCCTGTTTTAATCCATTTTGGACGACTTCTATTGCTCCGATCGCATTGTCCAGCGCTTCTTTATGCCGAATGTGAGTAATCACAATTTCTTCTTTTGTCAATGATCCAGAAGTCCACAAGGCTTCTTGTATAGCGGCGTGTACCTTGTCTATCCCTTGTTGTTTTTTTGCAGAAAGAGAAACGGTAGCACGAACAGAAATAGAGGGTAAGAGTTCATGAGGAAGATCGATTTTATTCCAAACGGCAATCGTTTTTTCTCGCGGCATAGAAGCCAAGAGCTCTTGGTCTTCTTGGGTAAAACCTGCATGAGCATCTAATACCAACAAAATGATATCTGATTCCTCTAGAGCAATTTTAGAGCGGCGAATACCCTCTTGTTCCACCTCTTCTATTGCTTCGCGTATACCTGCTGTATCGCTCAACTTAATGTGAATTCCATACAAACGGATGTGATCCTCTAAGACATCACGCGTTGTCCCTGGAGTAGCCGAAACGATGGCTCGTTCTTTATCGAGCAACGCATTCATCAAAGAAGATTTACCTACATTGGGCCTCCCAATTAATGCGAGAGAAATTCCTTCATGGATTATTTTTCCATTGTAAAAGGAAGAGGATAAACATTTCATCTCTGTTTGGATTTTTTCTAATTGGTCCAATATTTCTTCTATTGTAGCGAATTCGAGCCCTTCTTCTGGGAAATCGACCCATGCTTCCAAGATCGCACAAATATGGGTCAATTTTTTCTGGAAATGGGTAATTTTTTTTGAAAGAGAACCTTGCAAATGTTGTTCGGCAATATCCAATGCTTTTTCATTTTTTGCTCCAATTAATGCTTGGACTGCTTCTGCCTGAGCGAGGTCCATTTTGCCGTTGTAAAAAGCTCGAAAAGTGAATTCGCCCGGCAAAGCGGCACGAGCTCCGGCAGCCAATACAGTTTCTAAGACCCGCCGGGTAATCAAACTTCCCCCATGGCAGTGAATTTCCACGGTCGATTCTCCCGTATAGGATCGATTTCCTTTCATGACGAGTACAAGTACCTCATCTACTCGCTCTCCATAGGTATTTCGAATATACCCAAAATGGGCTGTGTGGGAGGGATAGGTATGAACAGGTCCAGAAAATATTTTAGCAGCAATAGCAAGCGACTCTTCTCCTGAAATTCGAATAATCGCCACCCCCCCCTCACCAGGTGGTGTGGCGATAGCAGCAATCGTTTCACCTAGGGAATATTCCTGTTGAACAAATTTCATGAGTTGCTAAATATAAAGAGTTGTTTTAGAATATTATTCTATCTAATTCAGTTTCTTAGAGATAAAAAATGAATCAGATCATTTATATTGATCGTCAAACCAAAAAAAAACAACGAGAAAAAATATATAAGGAGCGAGCGATTCGCTTTTTGTATGGCGATTCTTTGTGGAATCGGTTGGCACAAAAATGTCTTTCCCCTCTTATCGCGGGCCTTCCCCTCTTCTCAAAGTTATACGGATATTTTCAAAAAACGGCTCGAAGTGCAAAAAAAATTTCTTCCTTCATTCAACATTTTAATGTGGATTCTTCTGAATTCCTGGCTCCCGTAGAATCCTTTCGTACATTTAATGAATTTTTTATTCGCAAACTCAAGCCGGAGGCAAGGCCTCTGGATCCTGATCCATTGACGGCCATTATTCCTGCCGATGGAAGATATTATTTTTATCAGAGTATAGAGAAAATCGATCATTTTCCGATCAAAGGGGACACATTTGACTTGTCCGAATTACTTGCACGGGAAGATTTGGCCACTAAATACCGAGACGGAAGTATGGTAATGGCTCGTTTATGTCCCTCTGATTACCACCGTTTTCACTTTCCTTGTGATTGTGTTCCAGATTCTACTCATCTCATCAACGGGTGGCTCCATTCCGTCAATCCCATAGCAGTAAAAAAGAATATGCGGATTTTAACGCAAAACAAACGAACTCTCTGTGAATTGCATACTTCTCTATTTGGACCCGTTTTATATATTGAAGTAGGAGCCATGAATGTGGGAAGTATTCAAGAAACTTATTTACCCCACCAGTCGCATAAAAAAGGAGACGAAAAAGGATTTTTTGAATTTGGAGGCTCTGCCCTGATTCTATTATTTTTGCGGGATACCATTCTTTTCGACCCCGATTTAATAGAAGCAACGGAAGAAGGATATGAGATTCGATGTTTATTCGGACAACCGATGGGCAGGACTACCCAATAAGAGTGGACAAGGTGATATTGCGTGCGCCCCCCATTTGACGCTCCCGGACAATAGAAGTAAATGCCGAAGAAAATTGATCATAGTCTTGTCGGGCCCATTTTTTCAGGAAGATATGTTGCAATTTTTCGAATCGAATATCGCCATCGAGAAACTTAAGCTGGGTTTCTAACCGAAGAAGATCTTCATGATCCTCAAATGCTCCAGGTTCAATATCTTTCCCTACGACAATCCGTTGCAATGTAACGTCATAGAGTACATATTTTTTATAACTCCCTTGTTTTTCTATCCTGATTTTTTCCCGCCAATAGGTAGCTTCTTGTTGAGATAAGCAGCCTACTGCTGTAATGACACATTCTTTCTCTGCAGATTCATGATATTCAATGAGCACCTCAAATATTGGTCGTTGTCCAACCGTTCCAATTCCTATAGCACTAGATAACAGAGTGGATTGAGGAATAAAATTATTTGACATCCACAACCTATCATCGAAATATTTTGCAATGGCGCGGAGGTTTTTACTATTGGATTGCCCAACTAAATACGGCACTTTATATAAAGAGGGGGATTGTACAATTGTCGTTTTTTCTTTTAATTGAAAAGAGGGAATAAAATTCCACGCATTGTCAATGTGAGGATCAAATTCTGGATCCCATTCTTGTTCTTTAAAAGAAGGGAGTTTTTTCGAACAGTGGTGGACTTGCGTTTGGGTTTGTGTTTGTTGTTCTTTGATTACTTCGCTTTGTTGTTCTGACTCTTGCTCCACTTCAATACCAAATTGAGAAGAAATTGTGGAAATCGATTTTGGCAATGACAATTTTTCTTTTTCGATTTTGTCTATTATATTTTGCAATTCTTTTTCTATGGCTCTATTTTCTTCTACGGAAAAGGAGCGACTTTTCGCTATTTTTTTCAATAGTCTTTCTTTAGTTTGTTCCAATGCTTTTTGTGGACTGATTTCTTCATTAATTTGTCCAAAAAGTTTTTCAGGATCATCGCATGTGGGGAACACAAAAAACTCTTCAAATTCTTTGAACAAGCGAACTGCTTGTTTAGGAGAAGCAACAAGATATTTTTTACGAACATGGGAACGAACGATATCTTCCATTCTCCCCAAGCTTCCTCTGTAATGAACCTCTTCTAAAAGGAGAAATTGTTGTTTTGCCATATACGCAAGCATCTCATCTATATTTGGAAGCCTCTCAGAACTGCCCGTGATCGCCTTGCATACTTGTGAGGTGAACGCATAATTGATTGTTTGTGTTTTTGTCAGATTGGAAGCATCCACAACAGAAGGAGACAAACGATCGTTTTCTATTCCTGTAAATTCGGTGTATTTTTTCAGCCCTCTTAAACGAAAAGCCTCTTGCAAAAAGCTGTATCTTGGATGCTTTTCTCCTACAAGATGGAGACCTTTCGCATTCGATTTTTGTGGGATATCAGCAGCAAAACCATGCGATTGATCAAAATAACAGAGACGCGCTCCTAGCTCAGCTGTACATTTTTCTCGACTTATCGGTTTGTCACTCCCGATTTCCCAACTCAGCAAGACTTCTTTTCCATTTTCTACATCGAAAAAATCAATTGCCCGTATATCAGGTCGGTTTTCTTTTGTATGCAAAACCATTTTTTCCGCAACGGTTCTGTTGTTTAAACCGGTCAATTGTGCACCTCCATCAATTAAGGCTGTAAAATGAGTGCCTGCTTTGAAATAGTCACGAAGGACCTCATCCAATACTTCAGGGGGAGTGGTCGCTTGGATTTTGTGTATGCAATCCTTTGTCGATTTAGATTTAATCACATCAATTGCTTTTTCTAAAGTTCCAGCCCTTGCCAAAAGTGTGCCAGGATAAATCCCTGCGTTATAAGGTGTCCCTGTGTCATAAAAACCAGAAGCAAACATCGAGCAAAGATTATGCGAATTGCTGGACATTCGTCCTTCAAAATAGGTGATTTGAGGAGTAATAAAAAATATGTGGTAGTGAAAAATAATCTCTTGGTCGAATCCAATTTCCTTTGGTATGATTGGCTCGTAAAACAGCGAGCTTCTAAATTCTATTTCTGGAAACCATTTTGTTAGGCATCTTCCATAAGATGTGAGTTCTGGAGAAATGCCCAATTCCTTGTTTTGTTCTCGGGCTTTCTGGTAGAGAAGGTCGCATACATCTCTGATTTGTGTTTTGTCTAGTCCTTTGTGAAGAAGCATCACAAGACTCTTGATGTGCGCTTCATAAGGACTTTGATAAGTAGATTCTTCTACCGGATGATCGTTACTACTATAAGGGCGCGCATATTCTCCATTATTCTGATGTGATTCTCCAAAATGGACATGTACACTATGGCCTAAAATAAGATTTGGGAATAATTGAGATAAAATTCCTCGAGCCATATAGATCGCTTGTGCATGACGATGTTTTTTTATCCAACCCGGAATTTCTTTTGCACATCCCCTCAAATACAATTCGAGTTCTTTTTGTGCAGGGGAATTTTCAGGTACAAAATAGGCTGCCATTCGCTCTGCAACAGCCTTTATTCTCAAAAAGTACGCTTCTTTTGAGAAACTAATCAGTCCATTTTTTTTCCGAATTCTCTGTAAGATTTCTTCATCTTCTAAAAGATAGTGCATGGCAAATTGCATTGCTTGCACTTGCGTAATGGGAAGTGTAGATAGAGCTCCCGCAGTATAGTTGAGTTGTTTATTATGAGTAATGAGCTCATGAGCTTCATCGCCGATCGCTTTTCCTTTTGTTTGAATGATAAACAAAATCCGTTGCAATTTTTGCAAAGCGGAATAACTGTATTTTTGTGCTCGAGAAGCTTTTCGCAAGATTTCGACAAGCAATAAGTCAAGAGCCTGCACATCTTTTGGAGTCAAACTAAGGACCCCTTTGTTTGTTCGCGCTCTTTCAAGGAGCATGAGGATAGCATCTAGTCGATCATCTGTAAGCGGCATATTGCGATTTACTTTTAATGCATGGACAGTTTGACCACAAAGAAGCGCACTCTGTCTGCTAATCTGTGAAGTATTTGTTTCATACATAGAGGGGGGCCATAACAGCATCACAATTTGGTCCCCATTGGCTTGATGAGCTGCAATAGTAGGTATTCCAAAAAACGTTTTTCCAAATGACATTAACAATTCCATTACGACATTGGCTTCCTTTCCTTCCAAAACATTTTGCAAAGTTTCTGCTTGTTGCTCCCATAACATTGTTTTAAATGTCGATTCAAAAATTAAATACAAACACGCTAGTTGAGGAGACATGTTTAGATCATAGATCCGTTTTGTTCGCAATTCATGAGCCAATGACTCTAGAACTTCCTCTGTTTTTTCTTTATCTCCTTTTTCGATAGAGTGAAAAGCCTTTTCCGCGAATTGTAAGGCACGCTCTATCTGATCCAGTCTCGTTTTTTGTACCAGATAACGGCCAAATGCTTCTTGTATAAGCGAGTAATTCTGAGGGGAAAATTTCACTCTTTTTAATGCTGTTATCTCCCCCGTCCCAAAAAATCTTTGCAGTTCTTCAAAAGTGACCCGATCTTCCTGATGGTCTTGATTCACTACGGAAAGAATTTTTCGACGCTCTTCTCGTATCTTTTGCTTCCAGCTCACGCTTGCCTTTTTTAAGGTAGTAAGAACTCGACCCAGGTTTTGTTTAGAGTGCAAATAAAAAAGTTTATCTCCCCTTTTTTGCTGTTCTGGGGTTCTGGTCGGTTCTTCTGCAAAAATGGAGGCATATAGCTTGCTAAAAAACAAATCAAAATGGCGATCTTGTTCTCTCATTTTTTCAACATTGGGAAGAGATACTGGATGGTAGTGAGAGGGATTGACTTTCTTGGAAGGAAGAATCGATTGCGCAATTTTTGCAGCCTCTTGGAGTTTTTCAACATTTTTATGCGCTTGGTAGAGCGTTGAAGTAACAGTCCCAATCGTTTGCTGATAGGCTTGATACATTTTATTCGGCCAATACAATGCGGAAGAAATAAATGCTGCAGGATTAATCGCTTTTTCAGCAGTGCTTCCCACAATGTGAGCAATTCCAGCTTTTGCAATTTTTCCAATGGCTTTTCCTTGCTCTATTCCATTGAGTGAAGAATGGAGATCTTCAAAAAATTTCGTCAATTCTGCACTCGCTTTGATGAAGGGGCTATTTTTTATGCTTTTATTGGTATTATCTGGTTTATTTTTATTGATTTTTTGCAGCTCTAATTCAAGAGTGGATAGTTTTTTTTGTAGTGCATTTGAGGATAATCGGGATAATTTGCTCGGTGTTATAGAATCCAAAAGAGAGACATTGCATACGCGAAGAAGCAAACGGATGAGCTCTTTTGAAGAGTCATTCCATCCGGTTTGGATATAGCCAAGTTCATCTTGCAACCATTTTTTCTTTTTTTCACCCTGTTTGCCTTCGGCTACAGAATAGTAAGTCAAGAAAAGAGGAATAAGTGTTCGTTGCGATGGCAAAGGCAAATCTTCGATAGGACAATAATTACTTGCCATCTTTTCTTTATGAGTAAATGTGGAAAATTTCATTCCGAATTTTTGCAAAGATGGCAAAGAATCAACCCCCGCTTTCACAATTGTGTTTTTGCCTCCACTCAGCAAACTTCCTAATTCTAAATTCATATCGGGAAGAAAAGAAGGAATAAAAGGAAGATGTTGCACCATGCTCTGTACTCGATCTACAATTCCGAGGGTGACAGAATGCGCTTTTTCAATGCACTCAATCCCTTCCTTTTGTTTTTGAGGGAGCAATTGCAACACAAGCGCTTCCCAACCGATTTTCAAAAATGTTTTTTTTATACTAGGGTGAATTTCAAGGAGAGAAAGCATTCCTTTAAGATGACGGACACATTTTTTGAATAGCAACCACTGTTGATAAGAATCCATGTATGTATCCCGTTTTAAGCAATACAAACTGAGCAATAAACCGAGCTTATCTTCGAGATCCATAATTTCTGGAATTTTCTGTCCTTCCTCTGCATGCAGCATACTGTTTTCTTGCAGAAGAGAAAAAAGACGGACAGTAATTTTTTCAGCCACTGGTATTGGAAAAAAGGCAAGAGGAATCAGTTGATTGTGCAGCGATCTTGGCAATGGATGGAGTCGCCCCACTCTCTCCAGTTCTTCTGTTGCTGCTAAGGCTCTTTCAGCATCATATTGCATCACATAAAGAAGAATGAGATAAGCAAGGGCTTGAGGGTTGTCGCTTCGAAGCAACCCTGTTTCATCGACATAATACTGATAGAATTCGTTTGCAGAAGAGGAAATCGCATTCCGGGCTAAGGTACCTAACAATCCGGTATATTTCACAAGGATTCCATATCCCGTTGTTTCTGCTAAACCTCTTTTCGGAATTAATACAATTTTTTGTTTTTGTTGATTTTCCAATAGCAAATAACTAGGAAAAGCACCTAATCCCACGTGACTTTGTTCCGACGCTACCCAATACCCTTGGATTTCTTCAGAAAAAGCACATATCGATCCGTCTGGCAATTGCTTTACAGAAAAAGAAAGAGAATAAGGATCAAAAGACAAGGAGGTAGGATACAAACAACCTGGAGAGGCGTGGCATGTGATTTGATCTAAAGGGCAAAAACTGCGGAAATGTTGAAAACTTCGGGGAAATTGAGAAGGAGGAATTGTTTCCAATTCAGATCGGACTGGCGGCTCTTCGACGATTTCTTTGCTTATGGGCTGTGATACAGCTACGGAAAAGAGGGTGCCTGAATCGGAATCAAATAACAACTCGTTCAGATTTTTTTTACTTTTCCACGTTTTTTTGATGGTGGGAGGAAGATCTACCCATTTTTTTGCGCTAGGCTCGTTATAGGAGATTGTTGTTTTGATTGTCGCTAGATGTTCTATCGACTCTTGTTGAGAAGAAGAGTTGGATTGCATAGAGCGTATGTTTAATACAATTCCTCGATTAAAATCGAGCAAGAGAGAACCGAGCGTTGCAATCCCTTGTGCAGGATTCCAGGTCCAATCTGCAGATTCTTTGCCAGGGAGTGGAATCTGCAATTGAGAGAGAATCAACCTGCAGAGGGAATTTCTTTCTTTTTGGCAATTGAAAATGGCTCGAATTTGTTCATTTCTCTCCACCCTCATTTTGACTAAGGATTGTTCTATGGGTCCATTTTCGAAGTTATCCCATTTAAAAGCCGGAAAAAATGAATAAGACAATAGATTCATGATGACGAATGTTGAATCTGGTAGCTGCTCTTTACTATTTAGAAGTAAAGCATTTAACGCGGCGTCTTTTCTCCGAGTTGAGAATCGCAAGAGGCCCTCTATTTTTTCAAATTTAGCTCCTGCTGTTGGGTGTAAGTGGCGTATTCGTTTTTTGATATATAGAATTAAACAAAATAAATTTTCGTAAGGTTGATAGTCGAGCGTGCAATCCATCCATCCATCTTGATATTCCCTAGTAGAGAGGAGTTTTTTACAAGCTGCATACAATATGTCAATGGATTCGGGGGAATCCTCTAAAAAAGACTCTAAAGCATATGGACGCGATACACAGGCAATAAAAAAAAAGAGATCGATTTTTTTGAATGGAGTAGTTTTTCGATGAATCCATGCGCATAACCGAGCGATTTGATCCTTTGGATCGACTCGACTCATCAGCAAATGCAGTGTTTGTATAGTGGGGGCAGAATCGCGGTGATAGTTTTGCATGATTTCTGACTGGGAAAAATGATGAGGTGATAAATACTCAGATATTTCAGTATAGGTTTTAATGTGTGGATCCGTCGGTTTTTCTTTCTGTTTTTTTGGTTCGTTGATTGATTCCATACCAAGCGGAACTTGTACACGTTGTATCTGTATGAAAAAAGAAGAAGCAATATCTTTTGGAAAACGTTGATTCACTACATTCTCTTTCCCAAAATAAAAGGGCTGTAGGCAATAATCTATTCTTGAGCAGTAGCTGCAAAGAAGAGATTGAAAGCGTAACATGGCAAATGACTTGGGAACGAGAGGCGGTGCTTTTAGAAAAAAGTTGACTGAATTCGCAAGAACAACAATCTGACTTTGGAAAGAGAGGTTTTCGTACACCTGCCCATTTTCTTTTCTATATTCGATTAAACGGCTATGTAAGTTATTTTCATTCTTTTTTAGAAGTTTCTCATAATACACAAGTTCGGGAAAATGATTCGGTTTGAAGAAAGGATTTCCATTGTTTCTAAAGTCAGACAAAATCCCGTTAGGTGTAATAGTGGGATAAGAAAACCATCGATCTTCTCGCATTTTTTTGATCGCGTCCTTGTCATAATGCGTATGAAGATCTAGTCCAGGATAAAAATAGTCAATGGTCTCTTCTGCTTTTCGTAAGAGAATATCATCTCTCATTTGACATTTGTCGCCCTGAAACCAAATGATTAGATCACAACCGTTGATTGATAACCCATTTTTTAAGGGAGAATGGGACCGGTTTCGCTCAAGACAGTCCATAATCGCAAGAATCCGGTGAAGAATGATGATTTTTTCGGCATGTAAATGGGGTCTATCGCGCCAATCTGCCACTTCTAGCGAAAGTTCGGAGAGAGTTTCTATAATGGTTGATGGATTCTCTACTTTCTCCCATAGATCTGTTTTGTTTGGAAGTTCTAAGCGGAGAAGTTGCAAAGCAAGGAGAGCGGGTTCCCGAATCGTTTTCCAGGAGGAAAGAACCTCGTGCATATTTTCAGCATGTAAAGGCGCTTCACAATCGTATAGCTCCCAATTCTCGCATGGAGTGTCATCAAAAAATTTTTCCATTTCAATCGTTGCTTTAGGCGGCTCTGTAAGTTTTTGCATTTTAATCGATGGTTTAGGCAATTCAGTGATTCTTTGTTCTTTGGAAGGCTTTAAGGAAATCGGGATCTCTTTGACGCAAGTTTGAGCAGGTTCTATCCGGAAGTCAATTTTCCGTTTATCGAGAATATTTTCTAGGATCGGTTTTATCTGGCTTTGCAGTTCTTTCAGTTTTTCAGGGGAAATCACAGCACGAAGAATTGCTGTGCAAAACATTCCATATATTTCATGCTGTAAGGCTGATAAGGAATCTCGAAGCCAAATTCGGAGAGAAACAGGAATAAAATGAGGCGCTATCTGCCATCCCAAATAACTGACATAGCCACCCAATGTGAAAGTGAAGTTTGCTCCCAAAAAATAGATTTGGGAGAAGACCTGATACAATCCAAATATTTTCCAAGCCATTTGTGCTTGGGCTCCATATAGAATTGTCCGAATCCATCCTACGGCTGGTGTAGATGATTCTTTTATTTTCGAAGACAATTGTGGTTGGGTTCCATATAAAAGTGTCCGAATCCATCCGGTTGGTGGTGTAGATGATTCCTTTTCTGCAGGTGCGGAGGGAGGAAAAATAGTGGAAAGAGAAAAGAACCCTTTTTCTTGTATGGTTTTGCTAGGATCGAGCTTTTGCGAGAATGTTTTAGCAAGAGTTTCCAATGGTGTGCGGAATTCTTCACCAAACGCAAAAACAAACAATTCGGTATAGTGTGTAAGAGTTTCAACAGGAAGACCTGCTCCTTTCAAAAAACCGGTAATTGTAGGCCAAATTAACGAAGAAGGATCTACATCTTCTGTCGTTGTTGCACTCTGCACAGGAGATTGCACAACCGGTTCTATTTTTATCGATGCCAAGTGAATGTCTTTATACATCGAGTGCAATTGATCTAATTGATTGGGAGGAAGTTTTTCTTTCACGCGCTCTGCTGCTGCCATGGTCTTTTCCGCGGCCAATTCTATCTGTTGCGCAGTATTGACATCCGGAAAAGAAAGTTTTTCTCCTACTAAAAAGGGGCGACAAGCTTGTACGAGAGTATTTCGAAGTAGAATAAATGAAGCCATTCCAGGAATCAGTTTTGGATCGGAAAGACGCATATCTACCATGTCGATTTTTTTTATCCTCGATAAGGGAGCAGCTCTCTTATCTAGTCTTGGAATCAGGTTTGGTTGTCCGAGATGAGCTACTACTCCAAGAGGTCCAAAAATTGCCTCTGTAGAGGAGCGAGATACTGGGTTTCTACAAGCTTCCAGAGTATGTTCGATCAAACAATAGAAAAACCGCTCATTTAACTCCTCTTTTGATACATTTTTACATCGAAGTGGCCATTGGATTCGGCCGTTGAAATCAAGGGGGTGGTACTGTTGCGCGGCCCCTGAACCGTATACCAAAACGGTAAAAGTCTCCTGATTTTTTTCCTTAACGATTTCAAACCAGACGTCTGCAAAATCAGAAAGAATAGCCGATTCCACAAAATTCTTCAGTGCAAAAGGCATAGAAGAAGTTACCGTACTAGTCATCGTTTCTAATAGATGATTTGCGTTGATAGAAGAACCAGACGCTATTTGAGAACATCGGGATAAAAGACGTTCTTCTAAATCCTTTATCCACGTCATTCTCTGCTCAGCTGTTCTAACAGAGCTCCAGGAGTTGATAAAAAACTTAATGTGGTCGTAAAAAGATCCTGGAGGGACAAATTCGAGAAAACCACTCAAGATCCCTTCTTGTGCCCAACTATCGAGATGAGCAGCTAGCCACCTCGGAAGACGTTTGGCTAAAGCAGGAGAAATCGTTCGTTGCGAATGGGGCATCCAAGTATCAATATGAGAAATCAGGTCCTTGGCTATACGGGAAGAATTATTGTCTGTCTCTCCTAATCCAAACGTTTCTAGGAGATGTAAGGCTTCTTGTGTCATAGGCTCCAACGAACCTTTGACAAAAGTTGTCACAAAACCGATCGGATTGCGGAGGAATCCAGATTGGGCGAGTTGCAGGATGACTGGATCTATGGTTACTCCCGCTCTCTTGCATTGTTCTATCCCTTTACTGATGGTCGATCCGAGTGCAAATTCTTTTTTTCCACATGAACCTGAAAACAGCCATCGTTCTCCTGCTTTTAAATTTCGAACGGATTCCACGGCACTTTGTGCGGTTTGTGTTACACACGTCTCCCAACGACTATTTCTCTCTCCCGTACTTGAGTAATCAAAATCATGTGATGTCAGAAGTTTTTTGAGACGGTTTTCTCCCTCTTGAATCATCCGAAATTCTTCTTTCTTTTTTGGAGAGTCTGATTTCGCCGCAATGATAGCCCCTAAAGCCATCGGATCTTCCGTCATATTCTTTACGACTGTATCCAATTCTTCCAAAGTAACGGTTTTGTTTGGAATTGAAGAATCGTGTAAAGAGGAGGGCTTGGATGGCTCTCTTTCCGTCTGTTTATCTGCTTGTTCTTTACTATAAGATTGTTGAATTTGTGCAAGCGCAGAGTCTTGTATAAATTCTGGGATCGAAGCGAGAAGAGTGTCCTCAACCTTAGAGGAAGATTTGTATGCGCAAAATCTCCTCACAGTCGTAGAAACATGAATCAAATAACGTCCGTACGATTCCCAAAGCTGGTCTGTTTTTTGAATCACAGTAGCAGAAATTGTATGTTCGCATTTCTGTAAGGCGATAGAAGCAACACCTTTAAATATTTGACCGATTAGTAACATTATAAAAACAATTAATGAAAAATAAAGTTAGGATGATAATAAACTATTTTTAAATTAAAAACAATTGCAAAATTTTATATAAAATATTTTTTTATATAAGTCTAATTTTTGAAGTAGGAAGATATCCGACAAGGTCATTTGCGCTGATCTTTACCCATTCTCCGTCATCAGTGATTTGCAAAACGTCTATTTTTGATCCGCCAAATAATGGAATTTCTATGAGTTGGGGAGATTCTAAGGTGGGATAGCGATACAATCCGGATGCTTGAATCAGCACCCCTTCTAGTGGAATAAAAGAGAACCGATAGAAAAAAAGAAGACTCCAAATAAATAATACAAGAGAGGTCATGATAGCCAACCTCTTGTTCGTTTTTTTTGGAACCCATATTGCCCATGAAAACACAAGAAACACCATTCCCACCAGAGTTGCAAAAACTCCACGAGATAGGATACTCTCTATTGTTTTCCGGGAGAAAGAATAGGCAGAAGAAGTAGGAAGTTGTCCCATTATTTTGGCCTGCCGAATCTTATCTTCTGGTGTTTCTCGTAAGCGGTAGTAATACAAAAGCGCCCAAGGATACTCTCTGAACTGAACAAAGGTATCTCCTAGCAATTCATCCCCTTGTATTTTCTGATTTTTTTGTAGTTCGAGCAAGAGAGATATAGTCTGGTTAAATTCTTCGTTTTGTTCTTCATAGGTAGTGGCTTGAATGCCACGCATATAGTGTTCCATCGCTTGTTGCTCGGTAGGGGAACAGCCTATGAAGAAAGGGAAAAACAAACTAAGAAAAAAAAACATGGGTAAAAAAATATTGATTTTCGAATGAGTGATATATATAGTGTATTTTTTATTATCACTAAATAGGAATGACAATGTTTTGGTGTATAGAAAAAAAAGAAGTACGTGCATGGATTCATCTGTTGATGATTTCCTGCTGTTTTTTATTTGTTTGCCGAGCTTCCTTGTCTTCTCAAGAAATTATGGTAAATGATCAAGAAGAAGCTTCTCGGTTACGGGCTGCATATATTATTGCTGGGATTGCTGTTATTGCTGTAGGAGCAGGGATTGGATATGCTGCTTCATGCTCAAGTCACGGACATTGTCATGATTCTTATTGTAGTTATTCGAATTATTTTGATTCTTGTTATTCTTCCGATTATTCAGGTCGTTGCCGGTACTCTTCTTATCCATCCTCTTATTCCTCCTATTATTCTGGGTCATGGCCTTCCTCTTCCTCCTCTTATTCAAGGGTGACGAATGGGTTATTAGATAGGGATTTTCCTTTGACTCGACATAAAAAACTCCCTAAGTCATTCACTCTCAAACATTCTGAAAAAGAAAGAGAATTGGCTGGTTTTTTCACGGTGCATCCTTCTTTCACTGAAGAGGCAGGACAAGCAACTGTTTTTGTCCAAACTCCAGGTGGATGTACACAAACATTGGGAAGTTTTTCTTTGAACAATCGGGCGGGAAATGGGATTGCATTTGGCCCCTTTACAGAATCTGGAACTTATACATTTGGAGTGACTATCGAGACAGGAAATCGATTAGCTACTTCTGAAAAGCTTTGTACCGTGGAAATTAAAGTCGATGGAGCAATCGTAGAGTCGCATGATTTTATTAGCATGAGTGGCGATCCTATACCCCTTCACTATACTCTCTAGACCACTTGCCCGTGC
>JABDGJ010000012.1 GCA_013286075.1 Chlamydiota bacterium | reverse complement strand
TCATGGATTGTTTAAGAGAAACTATTTTAACAAGCTCGTTGTGGTAAAGTTAAGATTCGAAGAAGACTCACTCCACAAACAGCGAATTGATCTCGTGCCCCTTCTTCAACAATTTGCTTATTCCGATATAAAAGATAAAAAAGTGAAGATATAATAGAAATTGCACTTCCAAAAATCCCAAAAGCTAATGAAAAAAAACACACCGCAATGGCGCAAAATAGAGGACCTACAAATTTAACAATTTTTCGCGTTATTGATGGACGAATAATGCATTTTTCAACAGAGGAAATCAAACCCGTAACACCTTTATGATTCTTGTTTAGAAATGACGATTTCAATTGGTCAAATAACGCTACATCGCCATCTCCTGCTTCTTGGCTTATTGTGTGTTTATCGGCCCAATCCTTCGCAGTTTTTTGATAAGGGTGCATAATCTGACAATCTTCAAGTTTCTTACGATTATAGTTCTCAACAACGTTTTCTTGGTGTTGAGAATTGACACCAAGAGGAGATAACAATTGTGCTCGAACGCTTATCAAAGAACAAAGTGTGTTCCCATTTTCTATAAGTGAGGATTCCTCTGCAGAAGGTATTGTTGGTAAATGGGGATACATCACCACAATTTGATTCAGTTCTTCAATTTCAGTTTGTTCAAGATAATTTTTTGCTACTGTCACATCTTCTTGGCGTACACGACTTCCTTTCCAGCTTTTAAGTCCCATATTAGGCTTTTGAGAATCTGATCTTTCGACGATTAACTCGGGCGCAGTATGAAACGTTGCAGCCCAAAGCATCTTATTTTGCACCTTTTTGAAGAAAAACTGTGCTTGGTCGCTTTTCGGATCATAATCGACCGCTGTTGCATAGATATCTCGTACTTTCTGATAGAAACGTTTTTCCGAAGCTCGAATCTCTCGAATGCGTGCAAGCCACTCATCAAAATAATCCAACGTAGAAGAGGGATTTTTCAAACGCTCATCATCCATTGCAAAACCCTTGACGAGGTATTCTCGAAGAACGGTTGTCGCCCACTTACGAAATTGGAGTCCACGAGGAGAGCGGGTTCGATAACCTACCGCCAGAACTAGATCAAGGTTGTAATGGATTACTTCATAGAGCTTTCCGTCACCAGCAGTTTGTCGGAAATTCCGACAAACTGAACTAGACTCTAGTTCTCCATCCTCGAAAATTGCACTAATATGCTCAGCAATTGTAGAGCGACTTTTGCCAAAAAGTTCTGCAATTTCTAATTGAGTAAGCCATACCGTATTTTCTAGCATCTTTAATTTTAAGCATATACCACCGTCATGAGAAGTATATAGAATCACTTCGCTATTAGACACAATCGCTCCTTTCAAGCTTTAGATAGTGCGATTGTAGAGAAAATCTTGAATCTCTCCCATTGAAAAATTACAATAGCTTTTTTTTCATACAGGGTGCCCGAATGTCAAAACGAAATGACACTATTGAAATCTATGCAATCAAAGCCTATTGTGAAAAATTTAATGCTTCTGTAATAGAAAGACCTAACCCACCAGAGGCAATTATTGAGTACCGAGATAACCCGAATAAAACCTGGGTTGAAGTTACTACTTTATGGGAAGATTGTGGAAAAAAAAAGCAAAAAAATTTTGCAAGAGATCTAAATAACCCCAAACTGAGAGTTCAATTTCAAGAGATTTCTTCAGCATCTTCTGATGACCTTGCTCTTCAACTTAAATGTCAGCTTATCCGCTCTATTCAAAAAAAGAACAGTAATTCCTCATATGATCCCTTCATAAAAAAATACGGCAAAGGCAAACTGATCCTAGTTAGCGAATTTGATTCAGTAACGCCAAGTTTTTTTGATCAACATCCTGAGATAACCAATTTTGGATATAAAGAAGAACTTGAGACATTTGATACCCTATTTTTGTATCTCCATTCTAGTGCAACAATGGAAAGGGGTTATATGTATTCTTTCCCTCCTACGCTAATTTCTCTAGGCGTGTTTTAACCATGCTGGAAAAACTTCAGCTTCGATTCTTTCTTTAAATATTAGCCAATCAAAAGTTCTGAATGCGTCCAGCCGCCCCCCAATTTTTCCCGATTGGGTTCAGGCTTGTGATTTGTGATTTGAGCTTTCCAGACAATCGTCTCGAAAGCTCAAATTGCAAATTGCGAGCCTGAACCCGTCAGAAATATGAAATCCCCCATTGCATACTTTATAAAACGGACACCACATTTGACTTTGAAAGAGTTTGCCTTGAGAGTGGAGCGGGATGTTAGTAGTTTAAGCAAACCTGTGCGAGAAAGAGAATTGCGATTGCATATGGGATGGAGATCTTAAAGTTCTTTTGGATAAAGTACAGGAAAAGCTTTATGAAATTCCCAAATCCCAAACATGACCCCAAACACGCCTCCTTGGTTAAGGAAGCGCGATTACATTATGTCTAATGATGTATGCTCTTCCATTGATAAACAATTGCCTCAGCAAGAGCTCGAGAAGAATCAATTATTTGTAGCGAAGATGGATGCTTTGGGTTTATCACAACATTTAAATCAGTGCAGGCTAAAACGATCGCCTCTACTCCTGTTATTCGTAATTCATCACTAAGTTCATTCCATAATTTGATAGAAGTAGACTGATCTGAGGAAGTTTTAATATTCAAAAGCATTTCATCAACTTTTATTTGCCATGCAGGATTGAAAACATAATTGAAATGAGCATGATCAAATCCTTTTTGATAAACTCCTGATTCTAGAGTCGAACGAGTTCCCAGCAAAGTAATTTTTTTTACTGATTTTGGTATGCGATTTAACGAGACTTCGACCATATTGAGTAATGGAATTTTAATGCACTGTCTTAATGTTTGAAAGTAGCGGTGTGCTGTATTGCAGGGCATAGCAATAAAAGTGACCCCACAGGATTCTAATTTCTTGAGTCCTTCGCAAATGGTTATTTCCATGAGTTTATGATCGATCTGCCTGTCTATGTAGAATGGTGTTGGAAGCGAATAGATCATCATCGGGGGAAAATCTATATCATCTTTAGCCGCACTCAATGTTTGAAATGCATGCACTACTTGATCAATAAACGGTCCAGTAGATTTAGGTCCCATTCCTGCTAAAATTCCAATCATTATTCTTACTTTTGTTCCTATTAATTCCTGATATTTTCTTTAGACGACTAAATTTGATATCAAATTTTCTTCTCGGATCTTTTCTTTTTCGGATGTAATGTATAGCGAATTGTTAATTCTATGGCTATTTAACCAGATTTGACAAAAAGCCACATGAATGCAGATTTTAGTTAACTTTTCACTAGTGTAAGGTTCATGATCACGGCCTAGAAAAAAATTCGTGTCCCAATTGTCACTCTAACAGTGTCAGAAAAAATGGATCGATTCATTCAGGTAAACAAAAATATGAATGCCTATCTTGTCGCAAACAATTTGTCGAAAATCCAGAAATATTATCTCCATGAAACTGAGTACATGGGCAAAGAGACAAGGAATAAGTTATAGGACAGCCTTTGTACTCTTTGCGTCAATCGTTATGATGTATACTTTACTAATCCATTAAGGAAAGATAGTATATGTGATAATTTGGCTCTGACGGAACTCAGAGTTCAAAGCCGCGACTCCATATGTTACTGTTCCTCCTAAGGCCTGATTATGATCAACAAATGACAGAGTACTTGGACTTGCTGAGGCAAAATAAACTCCATTACGGTAAATATTGTAAAGAATCAGATTTGGTTCTGTACTGGCGCTCCAAGTAATTGTATTTGCGTAATCATTATAAACTCCTAAATTAATTGTACTTTGCGTTGCTGATACGCTGCTTGGAGGATTGATCACGGAATCCGAACCTATAGCTGCATTGATAATTAAATTTGAACCATCAAAATTGATCCAAACTGCTACTGCATTCAATGTACTTCCCGTTACAGACATTGAGCAGGAAGGGTATCCATTTTCATTGCCTGTTGAAATCACTTTGCCTGGTGTCCAAAATTTTGCAAAAGGTTCTGTTGTGTCTGTCTGCTGGGCTTGTATAAAGAGTTCGGAAACGCCATCCCAAGACATATTGGTCAATAAACCTGTTCCCGAAGCAATCGAAGTATCTATTCCAAAAGAATAGAAACTTGGAATAAGAGTTATGCCGAATAATCTCTGAGAAGATTCAATGGAAAAAATTTCTCCATCATAAGAGTTTGTCCACACAAGCAAAGTATTGCCGCTTCCATCATATTTTAGCTTTATAGTCAGGTCAGCTGGATTGCGAATACCAGGATTTGAAAGGGCAACACCAATAGCCCAGTTAGTTGCTCCTTGTGTTAATATAGAAGTAAGAACTTGGACATTTTGATACGCATTACCATTGACTAGGTTATATCGAAACCATGCAACAGTCGCATTTCCGTTAGAATCCAAAGCAACTTGTGGATAATTATGCTGAAAAGATGCCGTTGCTGGAAATACGTTTTTACTGGTCCCCCAGGTATTAATGCTAAGAGTAAGTATATTAGTAATGATGATATCAGACCCTGAAGATACAGCATGCCAAGCAGCAATGGCGGTCCCAAAATCACTTATTGCGATATGTGGATTGCTTGCATTTGATGCTGCAAGAGTAAAAGGTGGATTCCAGGTCCCGGAAATACGCGTAGAAGATTGTATGGATGGACCTAGCGACCAAATTGCTACAGCTGTGCCGCTGGAATTTACAGCTAATACAGGATTTGTGGCCCCACTACTGGATATGGGACTAGTCTCAGCACTCCAACTTCCTCCAAAAGGGAGTATGGACGACTCAATCTGGTTACTTTCAATCCATAAAGCTGTCACATTCCCGCTTCCATCGACTGCAATTTTTGGAGATGCTGAAGTATTGAGAGGATTTGATAAAGTAATTGGAACAGTCCAGCTTCCGCCTGATGGCAATGAACTTGATTTTATCACATTGTTTTCGACCCAAATCGCAGTTGCGTTGTTATTAGCATCAAGTACGACGTGGGGGTCTGAGGCATTTGTTAGCGCGGTCGAAATAGCAACGGGAGATGTCCAAGTAAGGTCTCCATACATTGTCCCTCTTATGGAAAAGACTCCAAGTAATAAAAGCAAAAATTTTTTCATATCCTTCTTCTTCACAACCTGATGATCGCCTCTCAAAAATTTCCAAATTCTTGAGCAAATTAAGCCTCTCAGGTTGCTTAAAAACAGCTTAATTATTTTTTAAAACATTTAGAAATTTTTTTAACATCATTCTTATTTTTGTCTCAACCTTTTCAAAAGTTCCTGAATATGCACAAATGGATAGGTTGCACACTGATTGATTAAAAGTAAGAGAATTTGACTATACCGAAGTAGTCTTAAAAATTTAACTCAATGGATTCAATGACGTTATCGACATCTGATATCAAATTTTCTCTCGGATCTTTTCTTTTTCAGATTTAATGTATAGCGAATTGTTAATTCCATGGCTCTTTAACCAGGTTTGACAAAAAGCTACATGAATGGATTGAGGACGATAATAACCTGATTGGCCATCCCATGTAAATCGCCCTTGCTTCAATTTGCCCATGCCTCCAAAATATACTTTGTCTCCTCTTGTGAGTGTATTGTGTTTAAAAAATACTTTTGAGATCGAATATTGCTCTTTGATCATGTCTTCTAAAGAAATGCATTTTGAATGTATTACAGTTGTCACTGAAGGGGGAATACTAACAGGTTGCTTATTGGGTCGTTTGCCATTTCAATTGATTTTAACTCCTTCTTGCATTCATGATTCACTTTTCGTTGAAGAACAACGGAAAAAAAATCTTGTCCAACATCGATTGGTTGATTTGTCAAAAAGCTTATAGAGAAAAATAAAGGTCGATATGCTTATTCGTCTCTTTTTACTCTTAACTTCTTTGTCTTCAACAATTCAAGAAAAACTGTGGAAATGGTGGTACCAGAAACTGTCGTCGGCATATAAGAAGAAAGACTGGCGATTTATGAATTATGGATATGCACCCCTCGACGAGCAGCCTATGCTCATTCTTAAAAATGAGGTAGATCAAGAAAATCGTCTATTTATCCAGCTTTATCAGCATACTCTTTTGGGTATTGATTTAAAGGGAAAAGAAGTTCTAGAAGTTGGGTCAGGAAGAGGAGGAGGGGCAGATTATGTAGCGCGTTATCTTTCTCCTTCGTCTATCATTGGATTGGATTTCGCAAAAAATGCTATCGACTTGTGTAACCAGTTTTATAATGTTCCTAATCTCAGTTTTATGGAAGGAAATGCCGAACAACTTTTTTTTGAAGATGATCGTTTTGATGTCATATTCAATGTAGAATCATCCCATTGCTATGGAAACATGAATGCTTTCATTGCTGAGGTTACTCGTGTTTTAAAACCTGGTGGCATCTTTGCTTGGGCAGATCTCCGCACTCAGAAAATTATGGAAAAGGAAGATGCTATTTTTATGAATTCCTCCTTAAAGTTCCTTTCCAAACAGAATATCACTCCAAATGTTTTACAAGCTTTAGATCTAATTTCAAATCGCAAAAAAGAAGCCATTCAGAAACGGGTGTCTTATTTTTGGCAATCTCTTTTTTTTGAGTTTGCGGGTGTTCGTAATAGTAAAATTTATCGGGGTTTTCAAGAAGGTAAAATGGTCTATTGGTGCTACCATTTTCAAAAACCAAATTTTGAGATCACTTGGGTATAAATGAAGCAAATGCGAGATTTCGTAGCATATCATCCTGAATTCAGAGAGAGAATGCCAGAACGGTTTGTTTGCAAAAATGATTCAGAAGATGGATTTTTAACAGGATTTGCCAACGCCTTCAGAAGGAACATTTATGATAGTTCAGTTAGTGTCTACACCTACATGTGATTTTGTTCTTTTATCGCCTTCTGATGCTTTAAAGGATTCAATATTTAATAGTTCACATGTGCGTCGTATCAGTGTAGAACCTATAAAACTACCGAAAGATACATGGGTTCGAATATGTCAATTAGTCGATCATGCTGAATATTTATTGAAAGAAGGTGTTTCGGATAGATATACAGCGACAGTTCAATTGTATAATTTAAATCGAAAACACACATGGCCAGCTATTAGATTGAATCATCTTGTTCTCAGTAATGATCAGAGAGAGCCAACTAAGGAGGAATTAGCTTATCATGTAGATTACATTCTAATGAATACATCTCGTTTTTTGGATAAGCAAAAATATCGAAAACAAATTCAAGTCGCTTGGCAGTTGTCTCGTATTGCGGCAATAATTATTTTGGGCGTTGGAATTTCTTTTGCAGCCATTTCCGCTGGATTATTACTACTAGGAGTTTGTTCCTTATCCCTCAGCTATCTTAATGAAAAAGTATACGATTATCTTCACACGATTGAAAAGCAAGAAACAGAAAATAAAGAGGAAGCTTTACAATCGATAAGAGAATTGCACAAATTCGCAATACCATAAATGCATGGACCTTTATAGATGTTCATTTTTTTTCTTTACAAGTGTGTGTCAGTTTTACCAAGCATTCCACATGGGCTGTTTGAGGGAACATATCGAAAGGATAAACATTTTCAATGACATATCCATAAGCATGCAAAATTGCTAAATCGCGCGCAAGGGTAGAAGGGTTGCAAGAGATGTAAATCACTTTTTTTGGATTTAATTTTTTTATTTCTTCAAGAAAGGATTTTTCGCATCCTTTTCTTGGCGGATTTAAAATGATTAAATCCATTGATTGGATATGTTTTATGTATTCTTCTGAATAAGCACAAACAAACGTCGCATTATGGATGTCATTTAACTTGGCATTTTCTTTGGCGTCTTTAATGGCTTCAGGAACACACTCAATTCCAATCACTTTTTTGCAATGCCTAGCAAAATATAATGAAAGCGTGCCCACGCCACAATAAGCATCTACGATGATTTCATCGCCTTTTAGATGACTCATTTCTAGAGCTTTTTGGTATAATTTCTCAGCCTGGCTTGTATTGACTTGAAAAAAAGAGGCGGGTGAAATGTGAAAATACAGATCCCCTACTCTTTCTCGTATGTACATGGAGCCGCAAAGAAGCTTGTATTGCTTTCCTAAAATAGCATTGCCACTTGCAGGATTTATATTTTGAACTACACCTTTTATCAATGATGAGGTACCTATAATTTTTTCAGCAAAATCCTGTAAATGTTTAACATGGTTTGTCTTTGTGATGAGAACCACTAGAACTTCGCCAATATGAATAGAGCTTTTAATGACAACAGAGCGTAACTCTCCAGTTCCTTTTTGACTGTCGTACGGTTCTATATTCGAGTATGGAAGAAGATCTTTAATTTTTTGATAGATTGTTTCTCCAATAGAAGAATGAATATGACAATGGTCGACTTTAACTAGATCATGAGAAGACCGAGCGTATAAACCCAAATAAGGTCCGTCGTCGCCATTTTTCACTGGTAATTGAATTTTATTGCGATATTGTAACTCTAGCGGTGATGGCAAACAAGGCTCTACAGTGACATTCAACTTGCCTATACGTCTTAGAGCATTCTCTACTTGTTTTTGTTTTTGAATCAATTGTTCTGAATATCTTAAGTGCATTAACTGGCATCCACCGCATTGTCCAAAAAGTGAGCAAATCGGTTGTGTTCGATGAGGAGAAGGTTGAATAATTTCAATTAAATGAGCCCTTCCATAATTTTTATGTAATTCATATAGCGAAACTTTTACCACTTCGCCAGGCAAAGCTCCATCTACAAAAATGGTGTAGCCATCAAGATGACCAACCCCTTCTCCACTATGTCCTAAAGAAGTAATGGATAACTCGAACTCTTCCTGAATAAGCAAATTCATGAATAGATAAATTTTTTAAAATTAAGATTAAAGAATGATAGCTTCTCTTCAAAGATTTATCAAGGTAAAATTTTTTTAATTTGCTTTTGATAGCTTCTTTTTATTAGGAATATTTCGAAAATGTGATGTCTAGGTTGTTTTCATTATTATTTTGCAATAAATATTTAATTGTGCTACAATAACATTTAATTATATTTTTTAATATTAATTTTTTTAGTGGTAGATATGATTCCAACTATAGATGTTTTTCAAAAAGAATGGGCGTTTACTTCGTCGGATTCTTCTCGTCCTATCATTCGAACCGGATGCTTTGGTCCATGCCATGTAGTGACCTTTAGCGGAGGAAAATATTCTGCTTTAGCACATATTGATGAAAATACATCTATAGGATCAATAAAAAATATTTTCGATCGATTTAAAACGTTTTCCATTCCACCTGAAAATATTAAGGCCGTTATAATGGGAGGGTGGAAATCTGATCGGGAATCCCGCCTGCTTGGTAAAGAGATACTTTCCTTCGTTTTACGGAATGGCGTCAAAGACATTAATGTTAGTCAGATGCGTAGAAAAGAGGAGCTCGGACTTTCAGACTATTTTCAAGTGCTTTCCCCGGAAGCAACGGTTAAGTATTACTTTTTGGGAGCGTGTATAAATGCAACTACCGGAAAAACTTTTATTGTGAATAAAGAAGATATTCGTCTTTCAGAAGAACAATTGAAGCGATCCGACACCATGAATCCAGATATAGTGTATTCGCTAAAGGAAGTGATCGAAAAAAAATCGAAAGAAACTTCCCATCAGCCTACTAAAGCCGATTAAACGTAATCAGTCTTTAGGAATGTTTTTGGTAATCAAATTCAATGGATAGCGAAAAGCTTTGACCCCAGCCACAGTTACGCAACCTAATCATTTAGAAATAAGTAAAACCTTAAGCAGTACAACGAGATTGGGAATATATCTCTGATTTTCATAGCATTACATAAAGCTTGAAAATATATTAAAAAATGAATAATATATATATCGTATGTATCAATTAAAAAACTGTTTTATTCATACGTCAGAAAGTTTTTACAATTTTATATTAGAATCGCATTTTTTAATAGAAATTCAAAAAAAGATAAAGCTATTAGCAGAGTTATTTTTTTATAACATAAGATATGTTTTAAATAAACCTATAGTTGAAAATGTTTCATTTTCTACTATTATAGTTCCTCCTCTAAGAATGTTGCCTCAAATCATCCAGGTGAGTGATATAACACAGGAAATTGCATATGCTGAATTGGAAAAGAGCGAGGTTTTTCCAGATATGCGCAAACTTTATCCTGTTTTCCAAACTGGTTTTAGGATGGAAATTTTTTCCTATTTTTCATTAAAAGAAATAGTCAATCTTTGTATTGTTAGTAGAGACTTTAATCAATTATTAACTGATCCTCTATTATGGCAGTATTTTGCAAAAAAGTCCCAGATATCTATATTGGGAAGAGAGTTTTATAAACAACAAGTGATTAATCAAATAATTTTTAAAAGAATAGCTTTCGCCTACGGATTTTTTGATTTACAAAGAAAAGCAATTACAATAACTAAAGACTGTGATATGGAGTCTTGTCAGAAAGAAATTCTGAAAATAGAAAAATATTTTCCGACGATATTTGATTTCATTCTTGAAGACCAACAACGACAAGTATGTCTAGAAATTTCAAGAGAAAATCAAGCAATCCTTTTTTCTTTCCCTATTTCCTACACAATAAAGATTAGTTTATCGATGTTCAATAGCTATAGACACCCTTCTCATTGGTGCAATCATTTATTCAAAAGCCACATACAAGTATGTTATGAATCGAATTCAACCATTACTTGTAACGATGAGTTTATGCATAGAATGCAAAAGGAGGGGCGGACTCCTCAAAGTTTTCAATTTCCAGACCACATGGAAAAAATAGTTAAATTTACAGATGAACATCTTGGATTTAAATCAAGTTTGCCAGTGTCAAAGCTATGACCGCATTAGGTGTTTCTGGTTAAGGCCGTGAAAGAGATGTCTATTTTTTATCTAGATTTATGAAGAGAATCAAATTCCTTCCTGTGCTAGACTCTTTACAAGATCTTCAATAAAATAACAGCCTATCCTATGAATTCAAAAAAATAATTTAAAATTTAACGATTCAATGAATGGGATAGGTTCATGTCTGAATAGAAATTTTTAAGTAACGAGTACATCATTTTTTATTATCGTCTAAGGAAAATCTATGAATCAAGAAATTTATCTATCAGTGGAATGTTCTCCTCTAGAAAATATCAGGCGATTGGCAGAATATGGACAGCTAGGCACATATAAGCTGTATTCTATACACAAACAAATGCTAGAACATCCTGCTGAAGAAATTCGAGTTTGTTGCATTGCTGCGATTGTTGGTTTAGTTGGTCTTGGAATTCTCATTGTTTGTACAACATCTGTTCTGGGAGGTGGTGTTGTGATTCTAGCTGCTACTATTCCTTTTGGAATTTCAGATAAATATGTAGCTCAAAAGCAGAGATTGGAAAATCAATTTAAAGCTGAAGGCAAAGGGGGTGTAAATAATATATTTTACAAAATGATTTTATTTTTAGGTCAAGCAGCGCAGCAAAGAAATAATAAAATGTGCGAGGAATGGAATATTGGAGACATTGTTTCTCTCTCTGGCGTTAGGACGCGCGAGCGCGTGAAAGAGTTTGTTACAGAGGAATTTAGACAGGCCCTGCTTGCATTTGATCGCCAAAATTCTCTTGTTATTAAGCATAATAATACTACTGTGTATACCTCATACGAAGAATTAAGAACGTATATTTTAAAAATTGCAGTTGTTATTTCTACACAAGTTCCTCAAAAAGATACATCAAATATTTTTCTAAGACTACAACAAACTGATAATCCCTTTCATGATTTACAAGAGATGTGCACAACCTTACTCGAAAAATCGAAATTAGCATCTAGGATAGAAGTAGCGGATAAAGCTGAGATGGTGGATGCGCTTCTGACAAACAACAAAGCCAAATCCTGCCGACAGTTTTATTATACTGAACAGCCAGTTCTCGAAGAAGAACCAGATCTGATAGAGAAAGTGATGATCAGTTATTTAGAGCCTCAGGATGATGATTAGAGAGTGTCTATAGCCTCATCGTAAAAAAAATTATAATATAATGGGTCATTAATATATTACCTTCTTATTGTTAGGTGTGGTTAAGGCTGCGAAAGAGATGTCTATTTTTTTTATCTAGATTTATATGGGAGTCAAACTCCTTCCTGTGATAGCTTGTTTACAAGCTCTTCACTAAAATAACTGGCTATTACTATGAATTCAAAATTTTATATAACGACATATCTTTTACTCTTGATATCTCTCGGCTATATTGCGACGGATATTTACTTACCCTCGCTTCCAGCCCTTTCTATCTATTTTCATGCGAGCGATAATGAAGTACAGATGACATTATTTTCTTACTTGCTAAGTTTTTCTATAGCTCCGCTTGTCTTTGGACCATTATCTGATCACATAGGGCGTAAAAAAATTATCTTATTCGGGGTTTCTGTAGGTGCTCTAGCTACTTTCGGATGTCTCTTTGCTCAAAATATTAGCTGGTTCATCATCTCTCGCTTCTTACAAGGCATTGGGATGGGAGCAGTGCTCATATCTTCTCGAGCGGCAGTTTCGGATTTGTTTACTGGAAAAGCTTTAGCAAGACAAATGTCTTTTATGACAATGCTAATGCCCCTCATCCTAGCAATAGCTCCAACTATTGGTGGAGTCCTTCAGCAAAACTTTCAATGGCAAGCTGTTTTTATATTTCTTATTTGTTATATGATACTTATATTCATTTGTGTAGCCTTTACACCGGAGAGTTTGAAGAATTCGAGTAATGAAAAAGTCTCTCAAATTTTCTCAAAATATCGCTCTCATTTAAAAAATCGTCTATTCCTTATTTTTGGTGTAAATTTTGTCCTTCCTTCATTAGGATTGTTTGGATATCTGACGGTTAGCCCTTTTTTATTTCAAGAAATTATTGGATTGTCTCCTGTTGCATATGGTTCTCTTGCTCTCTATGTGGGAGCAACGATCTTAGTGACTGGTTATATTAATTTAAAACTTATCCATCATTTTTCGGTAACTCAAATCTTATATTTGGGAGCAAGTCTTATTGTTTTAGCTGGGTGTTTGTTACTGTTTTTTCATATGTCAGATATTTTAACAACCTGGTCACTATTATTCCCTTCCTTGGTCTTTTTTACGTGTATGCCTCTTTGTGTAGCAAATGCAGCTTCTAAATCGCTGAGTTTTGTTCATAATAATTTTGGTGCTGCATCAGCTTTATTGACTACTATCCAATTTTTAGTTGGAGCTTTAGGGAGTTTCATTTTTTCCGTAATTGCAGACGAAACTACTTTATCGCTTGCTGTGTGTTTCATTTTTATAGGTGTTTTATCTTTGATAAACCTAAAATATGTTGGTAAATTAGAAAAAAGCTTAGAAAAGACCATAGCATAAGATACTAATTAGTTCTCTTGGGGCGCCTAGTTTCGCCTCATTGCTTCATTATACAAATTTACCCATTTGACAACAAAAAGTTAGAATGCATTTCTTTGCGTCGACTCAGGGTAATTTAATTAAAAAATTAAATATCACATTCTTTTTAAGAATGTGTATAGTATATTATACGTTGATTTTTAATCGTATAACGAGGTAGAATAGGAGAAATTTTTACTGAGGATTATTAAATGCTTTCTAAAATTCAATATTATTTTGAATCTAGTTTATTTGGCGTTTATTCATTTGATATTTTTTTAAAACAAAATAGAAATAAAAATGTTATTGAGGTGTTTGAAAATACTATTACAGAAATTTACAAAAAACCTTTCTTAATGCATCAATGTCGAACTGATGAGGTATATCGTGATTCTTCTAAAAAAATCGTATTGGACTTTTTCAGTCTAAAAAGTGCCAAAATCATTGATCGGAGCTCACCCGGTATTTTTGGAAAGCAGGGGCAAGATCTTTATTTGAGCTTTTTAAAATATTTTTATAAATTTGCGCATACAGATAAACCTCATCCATCGGATGTTTGGAGAGATTTTACGCATTGTCTTTATAAACAATACTTTGGTGAGCAAAGAATTGAAGACCTTTCTTTGTTATATAGCCGATTAGTCGATAGAGAGGATCCTCCTTTTCAAGTTGAAAATTTTTCTATTAGCACTGTTGATGATATTTTAAATAGCGAAATTGAAAATATCCAAAGTACATCGAAACCATGGCTCGAATTGAAAATCAGAAAATGGGGCCAATGTTGGAGCTTATGCGAAATAAGTAAACCGTTTTCAAGATTTGCTTTGGTTGATAAAATCATTGTTTTTTGTGTCCGTTTTTTCAAACTCAATTTTTCTAAAGAAAATGGCTTTCGCCTTCGTACAACTGATACTTTTGATATAGACAGAGAAATAGATGTGTTTTCTTCTGATACAGTCAACTTTGAAAAAGTGAACGCTTTTTTTTTTAAGCATTTACATATCGAGATTCAATTTATACTTGGAACAATTCTGGAAAGACGAAATCAAAATTCTCAAACATCTTTGGGAAGCATTTGTTGGGAATTGAAACCACGACTATCAAATAATGGTCACGTCCTCATGGGATATAAATTAAGTCTAAATGACCGAACAGATCCTCGAGAACTTGATATTAATTATGATGACATCAGATACCAATTAGTTGATAATTTTCATAGAGAACATTTTCCTGTCCTGGACGGGGTAATAAGATTGTTTTCAGCTAATTAGGATTTAGTCATGTCAGTCCAAAGCACACACAAATGTCTATCAAGTTATTTAATGACTTCTCTCATTGATTTTAGAAATTTTGAGGGATCCCGAGCAAATTGGACATATGAAGATCCCATAGAGATTCCTTTTAGTTTTCAAGTCCGAAAAGTTGTCGCTGAATTAGGGGCTGCTCTGATTGGAATTGTTGCAGTTATAGAAGCTGTAGTTTATGGAATACTGCTTATTGTTTCTGTTCCTGTTATTGTTAGACTTGAAGAAGGAAGGGAAGGTCCACAATCAGTGAAATTCATAGTAAGGATATCGAAGAGTAGTTGGAGAGTGATTAAATGGGCCAAGACAATTCTATATAAAAATTTAACCGAATATAATATTGATTCTAGAGAACCTTTTTACATATTTTTCGATGATAATCTTAATAGTGAAGTTACCTCATTCCGTTATGAATCGCAAAGAACAGAAACGATACAAGGAAAATGGAGGCAGATTGATAGATTACGCACCGAAATAATAACCAATTTGCAATCAGAAGGCGCTCTCAAGGATGAAATAATAGCCTTGCATCAAGGGGGAATAACAGCCTTGCGCCTAGGGAAGGAAATTCAAGTTGCACAAGCCATAGCTATTTGTCACAGTAAGTGTGACAGACTTCAACTACAATGCGTTGGGCTTGAAACCCGAATAACAAGACTAATAAGCCAGATTGAAACGCTAGAAGGTCCTCAACGGTTTCCAGAAAACGAAATGCCTGCTTTTACTTTTATTAGTAGCTTTATGAATCTTCCTCAAAATGGATTATTAAAAGCTAATTTGTTAAGTGAGTCATCGCCAGAAGCTCATCAGTTATTTCTGTTTCTCGCTGTTAAAGAACTGCTTTTATCCGATTGGGAGGAGTCACGATTGTCTTGGTTTTGCCAAACAGCACAAAATTCTTTGCGGCAAAGAGCGCAGAATGCAGAATGGATGCAATATTTAAGAAAGGCAAATCAATCCGGTCATCTTGAATATACTCTGGATACATTTAGAGAATTAATTGCGTCTGGAATAGATTCTATCCAAGATGTAGAGAGAAGAGAAGCTGTAAAAGGTTTGCAAGAAGTAGCTACTCGGGCATTGCTCGGATCACCTTTGCTCAATAGAGGCCTGATGAGGTATTTATATCAATGCCGCACTTAGAGGGTGTTTTTGTCAACACCCTCTTAAATCCCATCTCACTTCAAAAGAAAAAGAGAAAGATGTTGATGGGTTTCTAGTTAAGAGATTTTGTTTTTTCCAAAAAATCTTTCCAGAATGCAAGAACCTCTGGGCTGGGAGTATTGCCATTTCCGAAAGGCATTTTTTCAGCATAGAAAAGACGGAAAAGAAGTCTCTCTTTATTTTTATTATTTAGATCGACATAGGCTAAACATACTTTATCCAGATGTACACGCATTGTAAGAGCGACTCCTGAGTGCTCTCCCCATTGGAAAAAGGAGGTTTCAAGAGGAAATTCCCGTTTTAATTCTTTGAGCATTTCTTCCATATCTTCTTTAAAAGAATTGTGTCCGGGCATTTTGACAAAGAAAATAATGGGTTTCGACACATAGTCGGGATTGTCAATTTGGTTCATATCAAATCCTTTTGGTCCCCAAACATATTCAACCGGTTCATCAGCTTCATTTGCTTCTACTCCACCCTTAGAGTTGCCATTCATCTTAATTAAGGTATAATCTTCAGGGAGATAAGGCAATACGGGAAAAGAAGATTCGAGGTTGGATAACAATTCTTTAGCTCGCGCCATTTCCTGAGGTGTTCCAGCTGCAGAAAAAAGAGGCACTGAAAATAAGGCTGAAAATAAGCAAAAAAATAACTTGTTCATCATTTGTTCCTTTAGGGTGTCTACGGATTAATCAATAGGTAATTCTTGCATTGTTTTTAATTGAATTTATTAGCATCATTTCTCTCAAAATGAAGAGCTTTTTGGGTGAAATTCATGATAAAAATTTCGCTCTCACCACGATTCACGGTGGAAGAAAATACGAGTTTAATTTTTATTTATCAAGAGCTATTTTAACAGTCGAAAGGGATCTCGAAAGTTGAGATGTTCTTGATTGTACAATCAGTTTCTTTTAAACTATTAAATTTGTTTTGGTATATATGATTTTCGACGTTCCTTCTAAACTTTCAGCTATAATTTCGAATTATGTAGAACCTCTCTCTAAAAAAAGAAAGTACAATTCAGATTTCCAAGAACATATAAAGGAATTTTTTCTTGATTTTGTAGAAAAGTATCCTTCGTATTTGACGTATTCGACTAGAATTTTACCGAGTGAATTCAATGCTTTGCCTTTGACTGCTCATCTTTCAAGTTATCAAAGATCGGCAATTGATAACCAAACACATGGGATTAATTCAGACAAAGTGAATCATTTCATTAATGTCTTAAAAATGAAAGGGGGAATAATTGCCCTTGCGAAGACAGATAGTATTGAATCCTTGCCTTTGCTGGCGTTGGTTGGATGGATCAGAAGAGGAGATATCACACAATTTCAAGTAGCTTCTATTTGCTTGCTCTATCAAGGAATACTCCAACTGATCAGAGAACGAAAAATGATTGCTAATTACTATGATTTTTCTAGACAAGAAGATGTCCCGTTAATTCAACCTATTCCTCTCCATTTTTTAGTAAATTATTCTCCTGTTTTAGCTACCTACTCGGTATATGGAAAAGCAGGAAAAATTGCTAAACTTTTCTTTAACTTTAATAAAGCACAATTTAAGAAATTCAAAAATTATTTACGTAAAAGTCCAGATTCCGAGCAGCACTTTCATACGATCGATCTTCCTCTTGGTCAAATAAATCAATGGTCTCCACTATATGATCGTTTATTGACGATATTGGATAAAGTTCCAAAACCTGTAAAAGTAGAAATAGGAAATCCGACCTTCAAAAATGAATATCCAAAACGAATGGTGATTCCATCATTTACAATGATTCAAGTTTTTTTAAAAGTACTCTATAAGTTCCAAGAGATTAGATTACAGCCATTAATAGGCGTGTGTACAAAAGCGACTATAGCACATTTTAAACAGTTAGATAAGCGAGTTGTTCAGGTAGGAGCGTCAGGAGCAGATGTTCCAATAAAAGCTGATTCTTTTTATTGTGGTCCTCTTATTTTATCAATTCATGACGGTCTATATCATGCTGTTCGGGATTCTGCTCTAGCACAAGAGGAGCGATTAGCAATAAATCAAATTACAGATCGAATTTTAGGGCATTTTCAAGATGAAATTGCAGATGAGATTTGTTGGAAATTAGTGGATGGAGAATTACACGACAGTTCTGAACAAAAATTTGGTGCCATTTTTCAACATGAGTATTGGAATAGAACTTATAAATTTATTGTGCTTAAGGATATGGCGTTGTTAGCTCAATTTTGGAAAGAGTCATTTGGTATTACTCGAGATGATCTTTATCCAGAAGAACAAGAAATTTATGATTCAATCAAAGTTACTGCTAAAGATACACAAATAGCTGAAGCTACTTTATTCTCATATTATTATAAAAGGAGAGCTGATCAAAATCCATACATACAATTTATGCTCGGACGATTTTATTTTTTAGGTAGAGGTGTTTTAGCAAATCATTCAAGAGCGGAAGCACATTGGTTGAAAGCCCCTACTCATGCGGGAGCTAATTTCAATTTGGGTAACATTTATCAAACAGGTGTAGAAATTTCGTTAGAAAAAGCGCAGTATTACTTTCAGTTGGCCGCGAGTCAAGGAAGAATCTTTGCATATCATAGACTTGCTCTATTACATGAAAAAAAAGGCACTCAAAAGGATATGTCAAGAGCTTGGCAATACTTATATAAAGCGATAACTAGTGGTGATTTGGAGTCTCTTTATACAGCAGGAAATTGGTGTGTTCTAGGAAAGGGGTTGAGCAAGGATGAAGCAAAAGCTTTTACATACTACAAAGAAGGAGCTGATAGAGGACATCCTGATTGTTTGTTGAATGTGGGTGTATGTTATCGTGATGGTAGGGGAGTAGCACAAGACTTAAATCAATCCTTTAATTGTTTTTCTCAAGGGGCATCTTTAGGAAATGGTGACTCTTGTTTGGAGCTCGCTGTTTGGTATGTAAATGGAAAAAGAGTACCGAGAGATTTGCAAAAAGCTCTAGATTATTGTAAAAAAGCAGTCACTTTAGGAATGAAGAAAGCACCAAAAATAGTAAATCTCATTAAAGCTGAAATAGCAAAAACAACCTTGCTTAATTTGGAAACAGGAATTCAAAGAACGGGAATGAAACAAATTTATGACGAACCTAGATTGCAATCTAGAATTGCTTTTAGAAGCTTCGAACCTAAAAAATTGAGCAAAAGCTTATTTTCGTTAAAGTAAAATTATCAATCTTCTGATTTCTTCATAAGTTGTTCGAATTCTTTGTCGTTATCATCTAAGGTTTTTGTGATGACCTCTGGATCACAATCCTTGAGTTGGTCATAAATACGTTTTCTCTCAATTAATAGTGTCATAAATAGATCATGACCGCACTTTCGTTGCCATGCTTGAAAATTCGCTGAATTACTGTAGTTTTCCCAAGTCGTATTATTCGTTGCTTTACTATAGGAAATCGGAGTAATTTTTCTTGCAATCAATTCTTTGATTGCTTTTGGTATGAGCGTATCAAAATCTGGTTCCGTAAGACAACTTCTCCCCATTGTGCCTATTGTGACGAAACACAATGTATACCCATCCCTTCTTTGATCGAGATAAATACCTTTAAAGGATTTACCCTTTTCTTGTTTTGTGAGGAGGATGCCCCCCATGTTTTCTATGTCTTTTCGATGAGCACCGTCAAATCTTGAGGTTACTTCATCCGGTTTGAGTTTGGAAAGGATTTTTTCCATCGTCCCTTCATAGTAAAAAATAATATCCACTATGTCATTTGGCAAATGAGTCACTTGGTATATTTCTTTGGAAACAGGGTGAGTCTTAGTTGCCATAAACAACTGTGTTAAGGAGGGGTCGACACATTTTTTCTTAATGGTTTGTTGTGTAAACTGAATGAAATGACTGATGCCGTGTAAGACCCCATCTAAAATTGGAAGCACCTAATTCTCCAAATATCATTGGTTTTAGTTGTATAAGCGTGCTACAAAAAGCATATCATACGAATTAAAATATACGTAAAATTTTCTTTTTTTTATATAATTGTAAAAAATCTTATCCATTTTATGAATGTAAGTAATCTGGGAAATCGACTTATTTTGTATGATTTGCCGTTTGCTCCAGCCGGCGACTCATACACTGCTTTGTTGATGAGAGAGTATTCATCACACAGCTTACCCTCACCTCAATTAAGTCTTGCGGATAAGATAACAAATGTTTTTTTTCTGTCACTCTTTGTGATGGGGAGTATATTTGCTGATCTTGCACAATGGATTTGGCCAGTCAGATCTTTCGATTCGGTACGGAATGAACTCTATAACCTCATTTCCATTGTGGTATTCCCATTTTTTGCTGTGGGTATGCTTTTCGGGTGTGTTCCAAAGAGCGACCTTACAAGAGGAAATTTCACATATATAGTTGATAAGTGTCATTTTTATGAACTTCAGAATCCCATATTCAATACAGCCTTGTTTGAAAAGAAGATAGAGGAATATCTTTCGAATGTGCGGCGCACAGGAAAATTCAGTTGTCTGTCCATGATAAAATTAGTATTTGCAGCTATCCATAATAACAATGAATTGATTTTTGAGCTGATTTTAAAGAAAACGAAGGGTTGCCGAAATTGCGGTCTTTTATGGAAAATGTTACTCAATCATTTATTGAGTATGGAGGACCTAAATAAAGCGTTGCGATTTTTTGATAGAGGATTACGATTGAATTGTTATGATCCATCCCTATGGTTTTATCTTGTTTTTCACATAAAAGGAAAACCATTTCTCGAAAAGCTATTTAGTACTTCTACACCTATTAATCAGACTAACCTAGAATTTTTAATTTTTTATCCACTTTTCGAAAAATTAAGAGAAACTGAAAAAATAAAAAAAATAGCCGTATTAATCCGAGGGGGATTTTATTTCCAGAATGAGTTGACGCGAATTACAGAAACTTATTCACAAGTAATAGAAGTATCTACTTGTCTTAATAGATTATCCAATTGTAAGGCTTCTGCATTTGTTGCATTAAGTGAAAATGAAGAAGAAACCGAATTGGAGGGGTTTGACGAACAACAAATACAAGAGGTGCAATCATCTATATTTGATAGATGCAAACTATTTAGGAATTTTTTCATACCTTCACGAGAAGAAGCTGACTTTGAATTGGAAAACCTTAATGAGATGCCCGAAGAAACAAAAATCATATATAACGAACTACAAAATCCATTAATCCAATATTTTTACAACGCGCTAACTCCACTATTATCAGCTAACGTCAAAAATCGGCACGAATGGGTATGGGATGGAATGTGGGTGGTTCCTTCTTGCCGCACCCTTAGATCCAATTGGGACAACGCCATGTCGTATTTTGAAAATTACCGGAATCATATTTTCCCTCCGTTGTTTAGAATCCAAGAACAAGTGAAAGACTTTAAATCGATTGGAATTCAATTATTAAATTATTCCGAAGAAGAATTTTCAGAGAAATGCCAGGAATTGAGAAAAGATATTGATAAAATAGTTTTTAGTGTAATCCAGCCCTTAGATATTGTACACATTATTAGAAGTTATTTCTTTCCCGAGGATTGAGTTTTTTCCTGTTGGAATCCCTTCTTTCAAAGTATTTGATAGCGACAAAAACTTTGAATTTCCTTATGCGTAAAAATATATTTATAATTGCTATGGTATTTGTTTTTATATATAATAAATCCAATAAATAAAAAAATCATATGAATAATTTAATTCTTTATTAAAATATAAAATATGTTTGTGATACCTATTTTGTATAATATTATTGTTCGTCCGATTCCTACTCTGAAGCTAGGAGCTGTTGCCGTGAATGTGGGGCTGGCACGAAAATTCGTGTTTAACCAGATTGTCGAGGAGTGTCTTATCAGGAACAATTATGACCGATATAGAGACAGGATCTATCTTGCAGTGAATGCAACACTTTTCCCGGTTGGTGTTTTTATTTGGGTCAATTCGAGTTTCGCACTAGCACACGGTGTTTTGATCGGTTTTGGATTATTAGTCAAAATACTACACATCGCCTACAAACGTTTTATTATAAAAAATTACCACCCAATAAACCCTGACGAACAAGTTGTATATAAGGATGTAATTAATATGATTGCTTCCTATTCTACATCGTCTATGATAGACACGATGGGAATTAAGCTAGCTGGTTATCCAATCGAATCAACGTACATTAAAGAAGCAATTGCCACCAGTAGTAAGGAAGATATGCAAGAGTTTGCAAAGCATTTAAAATTAACACACCTTAATGATCGGGAACTATTCAAGCAACAAATACATATCTTTTTTAGCTGTGCTTCCAAACAAGATCAAAATAGGCTTTATCAATACTTCAACTTTCTTGAAGACCTAGATATGCCTACTGATGCGGAATTAGGCGCGAATCTATTAAGAGCTCTTCCTGATGATATTACTGAGTTTTTCTGTTTTCCTCATGCCAAAAACGAAGATTTATCATTGGTTTTGCGCAGATGTACAAAATTAAAAAGATCTGAGATATAGAAAGTTTTTATTTCAATGGAAAAGCAATGACCTTGCCTCTTTTACATATGACTTGTTTGTTTAGACAGATGCTCTAAGATTATCTCTGCTAAAAAATTTCGATTCTCAGACGTTACCTCAATGATTTGGACATCTTCTCGATTTTTGATTTCCATTAATGGTTCTGTATTTTGAAGAGAGATTGTTCCGAAGATGGATTTCTCGGAATCTAGTGCTTGAGTTACTGCCGGTAAAAAATCTGGGGCGCAGCACTGCATCAATCCAATTTCATCAATGATGATTACAAAAGCATCCGTAGGAACAATGGCAGGAATCACTAAAGAGTTAATTGCTTTGACATTGACACCATAGGGGCCAACTCGAAATTCCGACTGCATATTTTGATGAGCGAGATAGGCCTTTCTTCCATCTAAAGTACAGACAAAAAATCCTACTCTTTCCCCATTTAGAAGATCTTCTTCAGCATAAACCCCAGATTTGGTACAGGAGAGCTTGCTGATGACTTTCTTGACAATAGTACTTTTTCCTATTCCAGGATCACCTGTCAATAAGATATGTTTTTTAGAAATTGACAGGGGGGAATGGATAGTTGGTATCGTTTCTTCGGAATAGAGATTGTTCCAGAAAGTCATCAGTAGAGTAAGTAGATAAAACAGTTTAAACAAAGAATGCTCATGAAATTGTACGGTTTGTCCAACAATCGAAACCTATTCATTTCTAATTAAGAGATTTTGTTTTTCCAGAATAGAAAAGACGGAAAAAAAAATCTCTTTATTTCTATGTTTAGATCGAAATAGGCTAAAGAGGTTTTTCAACACCCGTAAACTTATATGAATTCATTTTTTACATGGAGAAGGTATGTCAAGCGTCCCTTGCCAAAGAATTCAATGTGTTTCTTTAGAGACGATGCCTATTGGTATTTTTGCCCACATTCTTATGTCCTCATCTAATGAGATGACAGAAAGCCAAGAGGTAGTCAATGTAGCAACTATTCCTATTATGATACGAATGATTACACGAAATGTCAGAAATTTATCCCTTGTATGTCGGCAGATACATCAATTAACTAACTGTCAGAAATTTATACAGATATTTCTACAAGTACTAACAAATAAATATCATAAAAGCCAAGCATATATGGCTATAACACTAGATACTCCTGGGGCAAGACAATGGCTCTGGAACTATATCAACATGAAAGGATATGAAGAGGTATATGACACGATTCAAGAGATTTATGCACTCTCAACAGCAATTTTAGAAGAAGCAAATGAAAACGGTATAAAGTTTAATATACGCGATGGGATAAAAGATCGGCCTCCTCCAAATCCATCTTATTACCAAACACAAACCGGTTTTTCTTTATTGGTAGGATCATTTCCCAGTGGAGTAGCAACCCCTTTTGGAGAAATCAAATTGTTCGGTCATATTTCTGGTATGACTAAAAACTTTCTGAGTGTAACCGAAATGTTTATTCGTCGAATGAATGCTACTTTTACTAATATTATCTATTCCAGCTTGAATGCTTCAGAGCGAAATAAAAATAGGTTAATCCCCATTTCTAACCACAAAGATGATGTTTTTAGCCAAATTTCTTTCCTTTCTGGGAAGCAAATCAGTGAAAGTGAATTAAGATCCCAGAAGGATAAGCAAGTGTTAGTCGTCAATCCAGATTATGGTAATTGCACCATCTATTCCATTCAACGGGTTGGAAAGAGAATATTATCACCAGAAACTTGGCCTTTACCAAACCAAGAACGGGAACATGAAGTAATTACGGCTGTGTGGGAAATGTTAGAAAGAAAACGTTTAGGTGAAAAACAAGTTGCAAAGAGAAAAGCAGAAAAAATATTTTCTTAAGTTCTTTTGTGTCTTTGTTAGTCAATAACAATCTCTTTTTTAGAAGAAGCAATTCAACAGCCTATCAGTAGATGGTGATATCTTTTTCTTCAGAAGTAAATTCACATCTGCTATTTCATCATAATAGACCTCTTTCGAGATTCGCTTTGATTGGAAAAAAGAGCTATTTTAACAGTCAAAGGGAATTTCGAAAGAGGTCTATTATGTGTCAAATTCAATTCGTCTATTTCACGTAAGTCATGGAGACCAAATATGAAATTCAAATTTATTGCCTTTGCTTCAGTAATTGCCACAACAAGTCTTTTTGGAGGGAATCACCCTTTTAAAATGCCAATCAAAGACAAGTGCATCGAGGCAGACATCATAGTCTTGGGTGGTGGAGCAGCAGGTTGCGTATTGATGAAACAGCTATCGGAAGATGGTCTGTTTTCAGTATTAGGCATAGAAGCGGGTCCAAATGTAACAACTGATCCAGCAATAGAAGCTGTTGGTCTTCCAGCTCTCTTATTACCTGCGACAGCATCTTATAAGTACTTTTGGTGGGGATGGAGACAAACTGAACCGCAGCCAATGCTTAATGGACGAATAGGTGGTGATTGGATAACAGGATTTATGTTGGGAGGAGGTTCATCGGTTAACGGATTATACTATGGCCGAGGCTCGAACGCTGTATATTCGCGATGGGAACAAATTTCAGGCAGCGACAATTGGAGTTTAGACAAAATCTTGCAAACCTTCAACTTTCTTGAGAATTACCAGGGATTGAGAATTACACCAATGGCACGAGGAAATAACGGCCCCGTCAATGTCTTACAGACTCCTACAGTGTCGCAGATGACAAGAGATGTTCTATTGCCTGCATCACAGGCTGCGTTTCCTGGAATTCCCCTTGTGGTAGACTATAATGATCCTAGTGTTGAAAATTGTCTAGATACGCGCACTCAGTGGCTGATTGATTCTTCGGGCACGAAGCGGGTGAGTAGCGCAACAGCATTTTTAAATAATGAGGTAATGACGCCAGAAGGGGAGGGAATTAATGGGCATACACTCCATGTGATTTTTGATGCAGTTGTGAATAAAATAGTTTTTAACAAACATGGACGTGCAAAGAAAGTACAATTTATTAAAGATGGTCAACTTGTAGAAGCGATCGCTCGAAAAGCGGTTGTTTTAGCAAGTGGCATCAATAGTAGCAAGATCCTCCAGCTTTCTGGTATAGGACCGAAAGAAACACTAAATAATGCAGGGATCAAACCCGTGTTTATCAATGAGAATGTAGGGAAACATCTCAAAAACCATCCGCTTATCTCCATTACTTTACTAGCAAATCCAGCAGATAATGGTATACCAGATGGAGCTCCTTATGCATTTACTATCCATAATGTCTATTTACCGGTAGTAGGTGGTAGCGCGAGTGACCCCCGAATGCTGCAGATTTTATTCGAATTTGTCCCAGCTGGCGATTTGACACCATTTCCATTACTCATCCTTGGATTTGAGCTTTTAAATCCAAAGAGTGAAGGAAGCGTTACCATTCAAAGCGACAATCCTTTTCAGATAGCTGCAGCAAGTGATGGCGTTTACCAAGATCCTGTAGATTTGCAGAATATGAAGAGCGCGATCAGTGTCTATATTCGCAACCTGCTTGCTCAATTAGCTCTCTTCAACTATGTACCTATTCCACAAGACCCAATCAACACTGTCATGACTTTTAACTTTGCCGATTCGGTGGTTGAGTTGTACGTGAAAAATAACACCAATCTTGGAGCAGATGCGCGTCACTTTGCATCACATTGTAAAATGGCGCCTTTAGAAGCTGGAGGTGTGGTAGACGGCGATACACGTGTTTATGGCACAACGAACTGTTTTGTAGCGGATACCTCTATCTGTCCAGAAATTCCTGATATCAACACCACAGCAGCAGCTATGATGATCGGATTGCGAAGTAGTGAAATTATAAAAAACACCTTCCTCAATAGAAAACATAAAAGATGTTTCAGGAGAGAAGCGGCTAGTTTTAGTCAGTAATGTATCTTACACAGATATTGCAGCGCTGCAACGGCTGCAATATCGCGTACATTTTTCATGCCTAATAAGGCAGATGATTCCAGGAGTGATAAAAATGATGTAGAGGTCCATTGCCTTTGCCGATTTTTACTTCTTTTCCCGCGTCGATTGCTTTCGTTAAGTATTCTTTTGCTTGTTTTACAGAATCTAAAATACTATACCCTCTAGCTAAAAAAGCTGCTATGGCTGCTGAGAAAGTGCACCCTGTTCCATGGGTATTTTGTGTTTGAATTCTTGGGCTAGAAAACCAATGAATTTCGGGATTTTTGTTGTTTAGGCACAGGCAATCATCACAATCACCATTTAAATGCCCCCCTTTTACAACCACGGCCGCAGGACCCATCTGCAGTAAGTCTAAGGCTGCTTTTTCCATTTGGGTTTTATTTTGGATTTTTCTTTCCAGCAGTTCAGAAGCTTCTAGTAGGTTGGGCGTTAAGACAGTTGTAATGGGAAGAAGTATCTTTTTCATACTCAAAATAGCGTGGGGCTTTAAAAGCTTATCGCCACTTTTTGGAACCATTACAGGATCTACAACAATATTTGTAGCACCATAGTATTTTAAAAGAGAGACAACAGATTCTATAATTTCTTGTCGATGTAGCATGCCAATCTTGATCGCGTTCATGGGGGAGATGTCTTCTAGTATGGCTTTTATTTGTTCTTCTAAACAAACAGTTTCAATTTCATAAATAGATTGCACTCCTGTGGTATTTTGCACTGGAAGAGCAGTTAAAGCCGTAGTTGCATAGCAACCAAGTGCGGAAAATGTTTTAAGATCTGCTTGAATTCCTGCTCCACCACTGCCATCAAATCCTGCAATAGTAAGAACTTTGTAAAATCCTTGATTTTGCATATTTTTTCCTACCGTTTTTCAAGCTTCGAAAGCTTCATCGATTTTATGCTAAACAATAAAATCTCGCAACACCGCCTTTTGGGCTATTTATAGTAGTGAAAAACCATTGACTGAATTTTTGTTAATAGATTATATTTTGCTTTTTTTTTAAAACTCTGTTCTTAATCTCTCTGTTAAAAAACTAAATTTTTTAGGATAATTATGTCAGTTTCAGCAAATTTAATACCCCATTCCTTAAAACTAGATATATCACAATGTAACTCATTGGATTCATCAGAAC